>JBFFLM010000251.1:0-2695 GCA_041554835.1 Methanogenium sp. | reverse complement strand
TAGTAGTGCTTTATACTGTTTTTGCCCCTGAAAGATAAAAATTTGTCCTCTTTTTTACAACAACAGTTGTCAGGAGGGCTGTTTAATCCTGAATCGCTTCTTCAAGGGCCAGGGTGAGTTTCTCCCGGCATTGCGGACAGAGGTTCTTTCGTTTGCGGTCAAGTTCGTCAAGGGTGTTCGGGCAGAACATGATGCATTCAATATCATCACAGTGGTCGAGGCCGAGCGTATGCGCAATTTCGTGGGTACCCTCCTTGATCAGGCGGTCGATCGCGTCATAGACGTCCTCTCGTCTGCCATAGTATCCATTTCTCAGGCGCGCGGTGGAGACGATGGATGCCCTGATATTCGGACGTGCAAGCCCGAATACAAAATCGCGTCCGGGGATATAGAGATCCTTGCCTGTGACAATGAGGATATGGTCGCCAATCCCGTGCTGGCGCGTGTAGATGTCCTGCATGTCGGTGAGGATCCGGCTCGCATTATACTGGTTCCTTGTCCGGTCAAATCCCCGCAATATCACCGGGTTCTCCACGACTTCGATGGGACGTTCGAGGATACCTGATATGCCCCGTGCCACCGGTCCCTGGAGTCCCTGTGGTGAACTGTTATCCCAAAAGATAAGGAAACTCATTCTAAATATCTTTTGTAATGGGGACCTATAAGTATATTGAAGAGAAATTCGCGTCTTTTATTCGCGCTCACTATCGTTGTCCGGTCGAGGTCGGTATCGGCAGGAATCCCGATGTTGCCTTTCACCTCACGGCGGCGGGACTGCCGGTCACCGCAACCGATATTGTAGAACGGGAGGTGCCTGCCCCGGTCCGGTTCGTCATTGATGACATCTGCGCCCCCAACATCGCCCTCTATCGAAATGCGGACCTTGTCTATGCTGTTCGGCCCGGTGTTGAGATGATTCCCTGTCTTATCGAGACGGCACGTGCCGTCGGTGCCGATTGCATCGTCTATCATCTGGGAAATGAAGTCTACCTTGATGGCGGAGAAGTGATCGATGCAGGGATTATCCTGCACCGGTATGTCTGATCTTGTCAGAACCCGTCAAAGAGGGTCTTTTGGGCACGGTCCGGCTCCTGTACTGCATCGTCCTGCACTGTTGCGGGTGAGGAGGTGGCGGGAGCCGGGTCATCGACCGGCTGTGGAGATTTTTTCGTCTCGTTGGCCTCTTTTTTGACCTTCTCCTTCGTATATCCCTTTTCCATTTCTTTGCGTTCCTTTGCGATATCTCTCACCACAGCGGCCGCTGTCTTCTTGTCCCCGACGAAAAATTCGAGTTCTTCCTGTTCGAGATGGAGCTCACGGGTGAAATGGTCGGGATTTTTCTCCACCATGACGGTAACCGGGGTAAGGAAGTTATCCATGAGGGCCTGTTCGGGGATGTGGTAGGCATTGGAGACTTTGCGCAGCACCGAACGCCTGATAAGTTTCTGCTTCCTTCCTGCACCCATCTTCTTCCACCGGCCGGGAGGCATGATCCTGCCGGGTGAGGTTGGTTTCCTGGTAACGGCCGCTGCGCTTCCCGTCACCATCAGGGCGGTGGCATACTTCCAGAGGGTGTAGTACTGGCGACGATAGGTGCGGCCGATGAACCAGTCTGCCTCGGCAAGGGCAGAGTAGGCTTCCATGCGGGTGTCCGGGTCCTTCAGGGTGGTAAACGACTATTCAATCCACTGTTCGATGGTGTCGGGTTCCTCGTCGACCTCCCATGCCCGGCGCATCAGTGATTCGTCTTCTTCGCCACGATAGATGGCACTGATAAGCTGGAAGATCGTCGTCCGTTCGTCTTTCTGAGCGGTATGTACATCCTCCGCATCAAGGTGGTCCTCACCTGCAGCGGCGGCATCCAGCATGGTCACTGCCGAACGCATGTCGCCCCCCGCCCGTTCAGCTACAGAGGATATGGCGTCCGGTGAACAGTCGATTCCCTCTGCCGAACAGATATACCGGAGGTGGGGAGCAATAGAGCGGGCGGGGAGGGCCTTGAACTGGACCGGTTCGCAGAGATACCTGAGGGTGGTATCCATCCCGTAGATGTCGTTTGCGATGAGGAGGATCGGCTGACGGGACGCCTTTATCGTGTCCACGATTGCCTTTGCCCCGCCCCGGTCGGCATTGCCGTGGAGGTTGTCCGCTTCATCGAAGATGATCAGTTTGCGTGATGCCCCGCTCAGGCTTGCGGTGGTACTGGAGGTGCCCGCAATCCTCTCGATAATTGCCCGTGTCCGCTGGTCACTGGCATTGAGTTCGATGACCTCCCAGTTCATATCATTGGCAAGGGCATAGGCTGCCGTTGTCTTTCCTATACCTGGCTTTCCATAGAGGAGAAGGGGCTTCGCACCGGTCGTCCAGTCGCGTGCCCATTCGGATATACGCCGAATGGCCGGACCGTTGCCGACGATCTCTTTGAGGTGCTGCGGACGATATTTCGTGGCCCAGTCCATCTTTGTACTCTTTTGCATGCAGGCGGAATAAAGGACGCGGTCAGGAAAGCGGGAGGAAGTGGCGCATAATACGCATATCTTTAATGGTGGTCAGGATGATGAATTTAAGTACAGATGGTGTTATTGTGGTAAAGTGTTCCACAGATACAATAGCGCAGGCAGTCCGCGAATATGCCGGAGTCACCCGAAAACGGGCAATTGGTGAAATCATACGTTCCCTTCGCCTTGACGACCCC
>JBFFLM010000250.1:0-2698 GCA_041554835.1 Methanogenium sp. | reverse complement strand
GGGGGCCGGGGGGAGCAAGGGCTCCGGGTGTGGCGGCTCCCCGGTCAGGTCCGCGCCTGCCAGGAGGAGGATGAGCATGATGTGCCTGCCTTCGAGGGGGCATGTGCCGAAGAGGAGTTCCAGGAGCTGACTGGAGGTGATCGTCTCCTTCGTGAACATGTTCTTTCGTATGGTGACTTTGGCAGGCTCCCTGCTTTCAAAATAGGTGCCGGTGGCATCCTTTCGCATCGCCTCGAAGGCGGCTCCCTTCAGGCCGATACCGGGGATTCTCTCGACGACCGATGCATTGGTGCCCCCTTTTTCGATGGCGGCGGTGCAGAGCGAGCAGAGCCATTGCTCTTCTATGGCGGAGATGGGATAGGAGATGGAGCCATAGCACCGGAAGGGCTCTGAGCCTGTGATCGGGCAGTCCGCACACTGCTTGCCGAGAGGGGCGAGTTCCTCGGCGATGTCGAGTGCCTGACCAACGGTAAACTGGGTGCGCCGCTCTTCTCCTCCGGGTCCGAAGAGGGTGTAGGAAAATGTGGTTGCACGGATCTCCTCCTCTGCTACCCCGGCCTCGGAGAGGTGCTGCATGACGGCACGGGCACGGGACCTGAGTTTTATTCTCGTTACGATCTTCTCAATCTGCAGTGCCTCTTTTACCGGACAGTCCCGGTGGATGAGGTACTCGATTGCCATGAATACACTGTTGTCAGACAGCATGTTAATAATTAGGTCCGGGTATGGGCGCCTGCAGGCCCTCTATTTATATAGGACTCTTGCCTGGGACAACCTTCTTCAGTACCCGTGCCGTTCGCCATAAAAATGGTGGGGGAAGCCGTCTGCCCTCCTCCGGCATCCCAGTAGTGGGGTTAGGCGCGGGAGATGACGGTGGCTACCCTTTGCATTTATCCTTCGCCGGGGCATACCGCTACGCATGCAGGATACTGCCGGGTCGGCCGTCCTTCGTCGCAATGCCTACTTCCTGATCGTACTCTTCGGCATCGTCGCGATGTTCGGTGATGTGATCTACGAAGGCGCCCGGAGTGTGGCGGGCCCCTATCTCTACTACCTTGGGGCCACCGCGTTTATCGTCGGCCTGGTGGCGGGGGTGGGGGAGTTTCTCGGCTATCTCCTCCGCCTGGTCTCGGGGTATCTGGCCGATATGACCCGGCATTACTGGACGCTGGTCTTTCTGGGATACGGGATGCTCATTGCGGTGCCGTTTCTTGCACTTGCCGGTTCGTGGGAGATGGCGGCAGGCCTCTACATCGTGGAGCGGATGGGCAAAGGCATCCGGGCGCCTGCAAAGGATGCGATCCTCTCCAACCTGACCGCATCGACGGGCAGGGGCTGGGGGTTCGGGATTCATGAGGCGCTGGACCAGTTGGGCGCCGTCGCAGGACCCCTGATCTTCACCGGGGCATTTCTTCTCCAGGGCGACTACCGGGGGGGTTTTGTCCTCCTTGCCGTGCCGTTTGCCCTGATGATTGCCGTCCTCCTCCTGATGCGGTACCGGGCCCCCGACCCCGCCACGTTCGAACCGTACGCGGCGCCGGAACGAGAGGCCCCGCCGCTCCGGGCACTCGTCCGGTATGGCCTCTTTACGGCACTGACGGTGGCAGGATTTGCCGCATTCCCGTTAATCAGCTTCCACTTCATAGCAGAAGGGATCGTTCCCGGCGCCCAGATCCCGCTCTTTTATGCCATTGCGATGGGGGTGGACGCGGTGGTGGCCCTCGTCGTCGGGCGGGCCTACGACCGGTTCGGGCTCGTTACCCTCGTCCTGATGCCCCTTTTCGGGATGGTCATTCCCTTCCTGGTCTTTGGGACGGCATATGCCGCGGCGCTTGCCGGCGCCGTCCTCTGGGGGGCGGTGATGGGGGTGCAGGAGACGGTGCTCCGGGCGGCGGTTGCCGATTATACGCATATCTCAAAACGGGGCCGTGCCTACGGCATCTTCAACACTATATACGGCGCATCCTTCTTCATCGGCGGCATCGCAGCGGGCTGGCTCTATATGGTCTCGCGGACCTCCATGATCCTCCTGATGGTCGCCCTGCAGGTCGTGGCCCTCGGCGTCTTCTTCACGGCGAAAAGGGAGCTGGAAATGGCGGGGCGGGGAGGCCGCCGGGGCGGTGAAACGGCATGAGTGACGAAGGGAACGGCACTGCTTTTTACGAAGTCCAGTACATGCGCCATCCGGCTCTGCTGGCAGTCGTCGGCGTCATCGCGGCCCTGATGTGGATCTCCTTTGTGCAGCAGATTATCTACGGCGTCCCCTTCGGGACGAACCCCGCACCGGACTGGGTGATGTGGCTCTTCGTCCTCCTCTTCGGTGTAGGACTTCCCGTCCTTATCTATGCAGCCCACCTCGAGACGGTCGTCCAAGGCGGCGCCCTCATATTTCGATATGTACCGTTTCACCTGGCCTGGCGGGTGGTGCCCTGCACCTCTATCGTCCGGGCGGAGGCGGAGGACTATTCACCCCTGCGGGAGTTCGGTGGCTGGGGTATCCGGTTCGGACGGCGGGGGCGGGCATACTCCGCCTCCGGAAACAGGGGGGTGCGTATCGAGTGCCGCAACGGCGACCGGTTCCTCCTTGGGTCCGGTCGTGCGGCGGAGCTTGCCCGATATATCGGGGAGTGTAGGGAGAGGGGAGGTGACGATGAGATGCCACCTGCATCAAATAAATAAAAAAAAGAATATCTGGATT
>JBFFLM010000249.1:0-2706 GCA_041554835.1 Methanogenium sp. | reverse complement strand
GGAACAGGTCCCAGAAAAATTAAGGCAGAACAGTCAGCTGCTCAGGAAGCATTGGAAAAATTGAGAGAAACCAAAAATCTCGAATGATGCATATCTCCTTCCCCTCTCGATACCATCTGGCATGAGTTCCTTTGCAGCATGTGCAGCAATGTACAGCACGTTGCAGCACCTGCTGCCACTAAACAGGACCACCTCAAAGCCCTGAATTACATTTTATTCCCCATACGCCATTTTCACCCGTATAGTTGCAGCATTTCGCCAAGCACACAGAGAGAGACGTAAACAGACACACCGACTCCGGGGATGCTGTGCCCTCCCGGAATGCTGCACATTACTATAGTCTTGAAGAAGCGTCTCTCTATATTCTATTCAATTACCGTATAACGGACGAATTGCCGGTTTTTATCGTTGCAGCAGGTGCTGCAACTCTGCTGCACACGTGCTGCACTGTTGTACATGTGTATCGATAGAACGGTGCAACGGTCAGACGGCGTAAATGAGGAGGGCTCCCCTCCTCTCCAGAAATTCAGGCCAATATGAAAACTTACAGTATACTTAAACAAATAACTGAAAAAACTTCAACTATACTATAAGTATATACCATTCGCCGACAATAGTGACTACCATGCAGGAGCTCACAAAACTCGGGATACTGGAGATCCTCAATGACTGGAATTACTGGCAGAGGGAGTTGGAAGAATATGTCCCGAGGCCAGAGTATCTCGATACCATACGCCGTTTCAGGAAGTCCGGGGAGATCATCGTCCTGACCGGCATACGGAGGAGCGGCAAATCAACGCTCCTGAAACTGGAGATGGAGAGCCTTGCACACACGGTTGATAAAAACCAGCTCCTGTACATCAATTTCGAGGACCCGCGGTTCTCGGGTGCCCTGAATACCACGACGCTCGACCGGATCTTCGATACCTACCGGGAGAACATCAGCCCTGAAGGAGATGTGTACCTCTTCCTTGACGAGGTGCAGAATGTCGAAGGATGGGAAAAATGGGTCCGGACGGCATACGAACTCAAAAAAGCGAAGATCTATGTGACGGGTTCGTCATCGAAGCTGTTGGCAGGTGAGATCGCCACCACGATTGCCGGCAGGTACCTCCGGCTGGATGTCTACCCCCTCACATTCGGTGAATTCCTGACCTTTAAGAATATCGAATGTCGGAACATCAGAGATTATTCGGTACACAAAACAGCAATCAACCGCTTCTTTACCGAGTACCTGAGATATGGAGGATTTCCCAGGATCGTATCCGTCGATGAAGATCTGAAAAAAGAGGAATTGCTGTCATATTTCAATACAATACTGCTGAAGGACATTCTGGCACGATTTCAGCTTCGTAACTTTGACATGCTCAAAAAACTGGTTGAATATCTTCTCACCAACGATACGAAACAAAACAGCATACACAGTGTCGCAAAGGCGCTCCAATACAATTACCAAACCGTTGAGGATTACATCGATTACCTCAGGCAGGTCTATATGCTTTTTGAACTGAGAAATTTCAACTATTCACTCAAGAAACAACTGCTCTCGGATACCAAATATTACGCCATAGATACCGGATTTGTCAATGCAGTCTCGTTCTCATTTTCACAAAATATCGGAAGACTCTTCGAAAACATCGTCTTCAATGAGCTGGTACGACGAGGTGAAACCCTCTTTTTCCTCAATGAGAACGGCTATGAATGCGATTTCATCGTGAAAGACGGCACCACCATCACCGGAGCATATCAGGTCTGCTATGAACTGAGTGAACATAACATGCAACGCGAGATCTCCGGTCTTGTGATGGCATGTAAAAAATTCGACCTGAAAGAGGGATATATCCTCACCGAAAGTTCGACCGACACATTCAGCGAGGATGGTGTGAAGGTCAGGATACTCCCGATAACCGCGTTCCTGCTCGGTCTGACGGACCAGGGATGATTCGGCGAAGGGCTCATCCTCACCTGCCGGACGGATCTCCTCCTTCTTAAAAAAAGGCGCCTCCCCTGAGTCCTGAGCTATATTTGCGTACTGTGCAGCAATGTACACCACGTGTGCAGCACCTGCTGCAACCAAACAGGGCCACATGAAACCCCTAAATTTCGATTAATGCCCCACACACCATTTTCGCCTGTATCGTTGCAGCATTTCGCAGAGCACACACACAGAGACCTAAACAGACTCACCGACCACGAGGATGCTGTGCCCTCCCGGAATGCTGCACATTACTATTGTCTTGAAGAAGCGTCTCTCTATATTCTATTCAATTACCGTATAACGGACGAATTCCCTGTTTTTATCGTTGCAGCAGGTGCTGCACAATTGCTGCAAACGTGCTGCACTGCTGCACATGAAGGGAAATTTCCAGCGACACTCATCGCCCCGCTTACCGCTCAGCCCAGGGCGTGATCATCGCCGCCCAGGAGACCCGGAAGGCGGTGAGCAGAAATCCGGTTATTTCTCCGTACCCGTTTATGGCAGGGAGCCCTGGTTCGTGGCATGTTTCCGGCCTGAAAAAGCCCGAAGAAATGAATGAGGGGCGTTCCTTATGTATCGCACCCCTGGTGCAGCTTTATTATCATTGGATGATAAGGAAACCATATCAATAGGTGTGTGGACAAGATGAACCAGAAGAATCTCTATATTGCAGTCATTGTGGTGGCGGCGGTCGTCATCGTGACTGGTCTGTGGCTCTCCGGGGCCGG
>JBFFLM010000248.1:0-2711 GCA_041554835.1 Methanogenium sp. | reverse complement strand
TCGATGCGGGGTGCCGTCGATGCCGGGCTGGTGGCAAACGAATATGTGGCGTATTACATCGCACTGACCCATGAGATTCTGATGTCGGTCGGCATCAGCCCGGACAAACTCCGGTTCCGTCAGCACCTTCCGACCGAATGTGCCCATTATGCACTCGACTGCTGGGATGCCGAGATCTATTCCGAACGGTTCGGATGGGTCGAGACGGTCGGCATCGCGGACCGGACGGACTATGACCTGAGGGCCCACGCCGCAGAGAGCGGCGATGCATTCACCGTCTTCATTCCCTTCACAGAGGTTCGCACAGAAGAGCGCAGGCGCATCATTCCCGACATGGGTGCACTCGGCCCGAAGTACCGGGGAAAGGCGAAGGCGATCGCCGATGCCCTCTCCTCGGCTGAACCGACAGAGAAGGGCGCGACCGTGGTGGTCGATGGCGAGGAGTACTTCATCCCCTCGGATCTCTTTGAAATCAGGGAAGAGACCGTCGAAGTCCGGGGCGAAGAGATCATGCCGCACGTCATCGAACCCTCCTACGGCATCGACCGCATTCTCTACTGTGCTCTCGAGCATGCGTATGACGAGGAAGAGGTCGAGGGCGAAATACGGAGGATTCTCCATTTCCCTCCCCCCATCGCACCGGTCCAGGTGGCAGTCTTTCCCCTCGTGAACCGTGACGGCCTTGAGGAGATCGCCCGCTCGGTCACGAAGGATCTGACAACGCACAATATTCTCACCCAGTACGATGACAACGGTGCAATCGGGAGACGATATCGCCGTCAGGATGAGATCGGCACCCCCTATGCCGTAACGGTTGATTACGACACCCTGGAGGATCGAACGGTGACCCTTCGTGACAGGGACAGCATGGAACAGGTACGCCTTCCCACCGACGCATTGTATGCAACACTCGAGGGGCTCATCAGTGGCCGCACCCGGTTTGCCGATCTGAAGAATGAAGAATGAACTACCTCACTCACCCCCTTATTCTCCCGGAAAGTATTGAAGAACGCGAGTATCAGCTTTCCATTGCCGCAACGGCACTTCTGGGAAATACGATGGTCGTCCTCCCGACGGGTCTGGGAAAGACCGCCATCGGTCTCATTGTCGCTGCATCGAGAATAAAAAATTTCGGCGGAAAACTGCTCATGATGGCCCCGACAAAGCCTCTCGTGGAACAGCATTTCCGCTTCTTTTCACAGTACCTGCTCGAACCCGTATCCCCGAAAGACGACTTTGCGGGTGCTGCCATGTTTACCGGTGAAACCCCGACCGCAAAGCGCACGGAGATCTGGAACAAAAGCAGGTACATCTTTGCAACGCCGCAGGTGATAAAAAACGATATCCTTGCCGGCAGATACGGTTTTTCCGACGTCTCCCTTCTCATCATCGACGAATGCCACCGGGCGGTCGGCAATTATTCATATGTGTTCATCGCGGGTGAGTACCATCGGACAGCAACGCACCCCCTTGTTCTTGCGATGACCGCATCCCCGGGCAGCAGTGAGGAAAAGATCCACGATATCTGCCTCAATATGGGCATTGATTCCATCGAGAGCCGGACCGAAACCGACCCTGATGTAAAGCCCTACATCCACGAACGCGAACTCACCTACGTTTCGGTCGATCTTCCACCGGAACTGGCATTTGCCGTTCAGTCACTCGAATCCCTGCTCTCATCCCGTCTCAAGACGCTCGCCGGACTGGGGTATCGGGTACCCTCACCCGACAAACTGACGATGAAGGGCATCCAGGCCATTCAGGCACAGATTCAGTCAAGGATCAGGAAAAAAGACACCTCCGGATTTATTGCGGCTTCCATTCTTGCGGAGTGCATGAAACTGCGCCATGCAACGGCACTTGCCGAGGGGCAGGGAAGCGAGGCCCTGAAAGGATACCTCAACAAGCTTACCCGTGAGGGGGAGGATCCCTCGGCATCAAAGGCCAGCAAACGCCTCGCGGGAGACAGTGTTTTTCTCGAGCTCCATGCAATGGCACAGACCTGGGAAACCGAACTTCACCCGAAACGGGAGATGGTGCTCGAACTGGTGCAGCGGCAGCTCAAGCTCTTCCCCGACAGCCGGGTCATCGTATTTGCCACTTTCCGGGATACGGTCCAGATTCTCGTCGATTACCTGAAGGGCCACACCATCGACTGCGAGAGATTTGTCGGCCAGGCATCGAAGGATACGGAACGGGGCCTTTCACAGAAGGAACAGCTCAAAACAATGGAACGGTTCAGAAACGGTGAGTTCCGGGTCCTTGTTGCAACATCCGTCGGCGAGGAGGGTCTTGACGTTCCCTCGACCGATCTCGTCATCTTCTATGAGGCCGTCCCCTCCGAAATCCGCAGCATCCAGCGCAAAGGCCGGACCGGCAGGCATGGCGCCGGGTCCATCATCATCCTCGTCACCAAGGGAACCAGCGACGAGGCCTACCGCTGGGTCAGCCAGTCCAAGGAGAAATCCATGCACAAGGAGATCTCATCGATGCGGCGCAGTCCGGGTATGTTCAATAAAAAAGAAGATGAACCCCATAACAATCCTGACCATGACCCGGAGCAGAAACAGACGAGTATCGACACATTTCTCAGCGACCGCCAGTCCGTGATTGCCGACGACCGGGAAACCTCATCCCGTGTCGTTGAGTGTCTTCACGGAAAAGGTGTCCCGATTGCCGTGCAGCGCCTTGAAGACGGGGATTATGCCATC
>JBFFLM010000247.1:0-2741 GCA_041554835.1 Methanogenium sp. | reverse complement strand
GCGAAGTGGAACGGCATGAACATGACACCTTTCATGATGTCCTCGGTGACCTTTGCCGGGACTTCAACCTCGCCACGGCGGGTAATTGCCTTGACAACTTCCTTGTCTTTGATGCCAAGTGCTGCTGCATCCTCGGGGCTGATCTCAATCCATCCGGTCGGGACTTCGTGGTCCAGGGTTGCTGAACGACGGGTCATGGAACCGGTGTGCCAGTGCCAGAGACAGCGGCCGGTGGTGAGGATGAACGGATATTCATCGTCCGGAACTTCTGCGGGCGGCTTGTATTCACAGACGTGCATGACACCCATGCCGTCGGGGTGTGAGAACTTGCCGATGTGCAGAATCGGTGTACCGGGGTGCTCTTCGGTGGGGCACGGCCAGTGGAGTGCCTCAGGTTTGTTGAGCCGCTCATAGTTCATGCCGTGGTAGGACGGGGTAAGGCTTGCCATCTCGTTGAAGATCTCTTCAGCGGATTCCCAGGCAAACTGCTCGGGGTAGCCCATTGCGGCTCCGACTTCTGCGATGATCTTCCAGTCGACCTTTGCCTGTCCGGGCGGGTCCTGTGCCTTTCTCCACATCTGAACACGGCGTTCGGTGGAGGTCTGTGTGCCGTCTTTTTCTGCGTAGCAGGTTGCGGGCAGCACGACGTCTGCAAGCTGGGCGGTCTCGGTCAGGAAGATATCCTGGACGACGAGGAAGTCGATGTTCTTGAATGCGTGCTCGACGTGGGTGAGGTCGGGGTCGGAGATCAGCGGGTTCTCACCCATGATGTACAGTGCCTTGAGCTCACCGGGCTTGTCGGCGAGGACATCCATCATGGTGGTGACTTCATATCCGTTCGCTGCTTCACAGATGCCGTCGGGGAATCCCCATCCGTCTGCGAACTTCTTGTGTGCAGCGGGGTCGATGACCTTCTGGTAGCCGGTGAAGACCACCGGGAGTGCTCCCATGTCGCAGGCTCCCTGCACATTGTTCTGTCCACGCAGTGCGTTGACACCGGCTCCGGCCTTGCCGAGGTTTCCGGTCAGCATCTGGATGTTTGCGACGGACTTCACATTGTCGACACCGACGGTGTGCTGGGTGATACCCATCGAGTAGAGAATACAGGAGGATTCGGATTTTGCAAACCATTCCGATGCCTGCTTCAGCTGTTCGGCAGGAATACCGGAGATCTTGGAGACATTCTCGAGTGAGTATTTCTCCTGCATGACCTCTGCCTTGAGTTCTTCGTATCCCTTTACGCGGGATGCGATGAATTCCTTGTCTTCCCATCCGTTCTTGATGATCTCCTGCATCATACCGTTCAGGATTGCAACATCCGAACCCGAGCGGAACTGCATGTAGAGATCTGCCTGCTTTCCGGTACAGGTGTAACGGGGGTCGGCGTAGATGAGCTTTGCACCGTTCATCTTGGCCTGCATGACACGGCGGCCGATGAGGGGGTGCTGCTCAAAGGTGTTGGACCCAAGAATAAAGACACACTTTGATTCGGCGATGTCACCAATGGAGTTGGTCATTGCACCGGAGCCGAATGATGCCGCAAGACCTGCAACCGTCGATGCGTGGCAGAGACGGGCACAGTGGTCGATGTGGCGTGTCTTGAATGCACCGCGTGCAAGTTTCATCAGGGCGTAGTTCTCCTCATTGGAGGTACGTGCTGAAGAAAGGCATGCGATCTCATCGGGTTTGTATCCCTTGAATTTGTCTGCGATGAGCTTGTAGGCTTCATCCCAGGTGGCTTCCTCGAATTTCCCATCCTTCTTGATGAGTGGTACGGTAAGCCGGTCTTCTCTGTTCACGAACTCGTGGGCATAGGTTCCTTTCGGACACATTTTGCCTTCATTGACGGGGGAACGGTGATACGGTGCCGTATCAACGACCTTGCCGTCTTTGACCACGAGGTTGAACGAACATCCTGTCCCACAATACGGGCAGGTTGTCTGAACGTACTTCATATCCATAATCAATACCTCGAACAAACAGAGTTTGATGTAGGATTATTTAAGAATAGTGTTTAACAACGAATTCACGATTATTAGTGGTGGAAACAGGGTTATTTGACGAGTTCTCGTTCGCCGGAGTGAAGAATGCGATTGTAGAATAGATTAACAATAAAAAAAAGTTATTTGTTGTTGTAAGAAGCTTGCCCGAGCTTCGGTTCAAATGCCACATCGCTTTCCGCCCGTATGGCGTGGGAGAAGAGAGCCAGCGGGATATCCATCGGGCAGAGCTCTTGGCACTGGCCGCAGTTGATACACGTGTCGCTTATGTGTGCGAACCGGCGCATGTGGAACATGGGGTTTGGCGGGACCTCTCCGGATGTGATCATCCTGGAATCGCCTTTGAGTTCATCCGCGAGTGTGAAACAGACCGGGCAGTTCTCGATGCAGGAATAGCATTTGATGCAGCGGGAGGTCTCTTCCTGGATGGTTCCCCAGAGATCCTTGCTAAGCGTTTTGAAATCATTCTTGCGCCATTTCTCTCCGAGTTTGAGCATGGCGCCTTCGACCTTGCCGCGGATCATAATGCCTTTTTCGATGGGTGCTTCGATCTGGAGAACGCCTGCCGCAACAGCCTTGTTCAACAGGTCGGCTCCCTTGTCGCTGCAGACTTCGATAAAGGTCGCTTTGCCTGCCTTCTCGCCGATGACACCCCAGTTGCCGCAGGCCAGATCAGCCTGACGTGGGATTTTGTACTTGCAACGGCGGCAGTTGGAACGGCGGCCGTAGCCTTCCTCTTCG
>JBFFLM010000246.1:0-2745 GCA_041554835.1 Methanogenium sp. | reverse complement strand
GAACAGGTCCGGATCAGCGCCCCCTTCTCCGGCCAGTACCCGTTGAAGCAGATCCAGAGGTTCTTGAGCCCCGCCTCATGTGCCAGCCCCTCCGAGCGGTAGGTGACGGGACCGGCGTGGGTGGGAAGCGTCCCTTCCACCGGAAGCCAGTCGGCGTAGCGGAAGATCCCGGGAAGGAGGTGCGGAGTGATGCGGCGGGCGGCATACTCCGCCCGGATGAGACCAGAACAACCCGCGGGGCAGGTGTTCGTATAGTGGTCCGGGACCTCCATCCCGCAGGACGGGCAGCGGAGATGGTACTTCTGATTCACAACCGGAACACCCCCGAGAGGATCTCCTCTCTCAGATACTCACATATTCGTTCTGCACGGTTTCGGTCCGACTGGCGAAGGATAACCGGGACACGGGCACCCTTCACCGGGACCGTCCCCATCTTCATCGCATAGACCCCATTCGGGCAGGCCGCAACACAAGTTCCGCAGGCGACGCACCGGGCGTGCATAATACCCCCACCCATCATAATCGCCCTGGTCGGACAGGCCTCGGCAGCGGTGCAGGTCCCGCAGAAGAGGCAGTACTCCGGATGGACGGTCACCGTGGTCCTGGTCCCCTGCCAGATATCGGCGTACGTCGCCTCTGCAAGGGGCGTCCGTGTTTCGATGTCGCTGACCGGGAGGGGACACCCCTGGTCGAGGATCGAGAGGCGGGCGATGTCCGCATCCGAAAGGACCGGAAAGGGGATCGCGACCGAGGTAAGGCATTCGGGACCGGCCGAGGTGACAAAGCCCCCCATGAACTCGCTGACCATCCCGGCAAGATCGGCGAATGCCGCGATATTCGGCTTCTCCGGGGTCGAACGGGTCCCCTCCCCCATGACATATCCTGCAGAGCCGTTGAGCATCAGGGGATACCCCTGCCGGATATGGGTCAGATAGGGGTCATTTGCGAGCGGGTTTATCTCCCCGCACCCGGAGACCGTCGCCTGCGAGGCGTTCCCCTGCAGGGGCGTCACGGAAAATATCGAATTTATGGGATCAGATTTCTGGTTGACAAACGCAGCATAGTTTTTGAACGCGCTGCGGGTGGTGATCACCCGGGCGAAGGGGATCTCATCGATATGGGTCATGTGCTCGTAGGTCCGCCCACCGGCCTCGACCACGACCTCCACCTCTTTCCCGTCGGCAAGGTCGCGGAGGAGGTGGCCGCCGCCGTACGTCCCCGAGGCCCGTGCGGTCCCGTAGACCATCAGGTCGACGAGCCCGAGGCGCTCGTTGGGACAGGGGCCTGGATAGCAGGGGACCCCCTCCATCGTGACGGTTTCCGCCCGTTCGAAGATACCCGGCCTTGCCACCGGGACGCACATCACCGCCGCCGTCCCCGACATCACCCCGAACGTTCCGCAGGTGACGATATCCACCTCATCCACCCCCGGGACATTCCCCTCGCGGACCCGGGTCTTGAATTCCACCGCGGTCCAGACCTCTGCCTCACCCCGTGCAAGGCGGTCCTTAATATCTTCCCGGGTTTTCATATCCAGATATCCTTCACCTTCATATGTATATCCCCCTGTTTTCCGGTCCCCGGGCCGGCGTGGCAGCAGGGTCACTTCCGCAGGCGAGGCATCCGCCGACTGAATGGGGTACTAAAAAAATGAGAAAAAAAGATGGTTAGTCCTGTTTGGTATCTTCCTTAGGTCTGCGTGCCTGATAAGGCTCGGCGAGGGCCGCGAGGACCGCAAAGATGACTGCAAAGAAAAAGGCCATGGTCAGGCCCATCGTCGCTGGAATACGGACGGCAAGGCCGCTGACGCTGATCGTTCCCGTCGCCTCACCGATGAGGATGGGGAGGTCGATGGCGATGCCCGCCTGCGCAAGAGTATAGTCCATCGCTAGGCCGGTAAGGACGAGCGAGAGCACGAAGAATATGAGGAGATAGACGGGCTTTCGCGCCGACCAGCGCACCAGCCAGTCGGAGAGGGTGCGGTACTCCTCGTTCGCCCTCAGGACGGACCCCGCGACCAGGAGGACCGCGAAGTAAAGGATGAGAATCGTAAAGGCAAGGCTGACCGCACCGAGAACCGGCGACGCGATCGGGATCCCGTACTGCGAGGTCTCAACCGCAAAGGGCGAGAGGTCCAGCGCAAAGGCCGTGGTGCCGAACCGAACCTGCCACCAGGCGCCCATGAAGGGGAGGGCAAAGATCAATAGTCCTCCGACAAGGCCCGGTATATTGATGTCACGGAGGTTCCATTCTCCATTCTGGTCCGTCATAAGGCAGACCCCCTCACGGCAACCGTCTCGATCTCCACCTCGATGCCGCCCACCGCATAGAGCACCGTTACAGGAACGGAGACCTGGCTGGTGTAGACGGTGATACTGTCCGCATCTCCCGGCAGACCTTCCAGGTGAAGGTCCGCGGCACCCCCAACTGGTATTGTAACCGGGGTCAGGAGCATAAGGTCGGTTCCTCCTCCGGTATCTACCGCCCGCGCCGTCGCGGAGACGATCGTCACCGGCATATCGAGGGAATTCATACAGGAGGCAGTCATTACCACTTTTCCGGACTCATCGACGGTAATCTCATGCAGCACCAGTGCACCCGAAGGACCGGTAAGATCGCTGGTAACGAACACCACCCCTGATGCCGGATCATCATTGAAGAGCAGCGGGTCACCCCCGGTGTACCAGAGCCATGCTCCCCAGATCAGGCATATGCCAAGAACGATGAACGGGATATTTTGGTAGT
>JBFFLM010000245.1:0-2756 GCA_041554835.1 Methanogenium sp. | reverse complement strand
GCGCAGGCAAAGCTCATGGACGGCCTTGGCATGGACTCCTTCGATCCCCGTAAGTACATGGCGACCTACCGTGACCGGATGCTTCCCTATGTGAAGGCGGCTATCGATGACGATGTCCACTATGCAAACATCGTCACCGTCCCTGCCTACTGCGTGGGAGATATCGCCCATCACATCGCCCAGTCCACATACAACATGTGCAAGGACGATATGGTGATGGCGATCATCGAAGCGGTAAGCGAGGTGATGGAGACCTCGCTGCGTGCTGCCCTGCCGAAGTTTACCAACGTCGGGCAGGTGCTCTCGCTTGCGACCGGGTCCGGGGCGGCATCTGCCGAGTATCTCCTTGAGATGGACGGCTTCAACGGCCTGACGGTCGTCGAGCTCCTCACCCGGAGGTTCCACAACTATGTGCAGCTCTATCCGACCCGCGGCGCAGCCGCCGAACTGCACAACTGCGACTTCATGGACATGGTGTACCGTGGATGGAACATCATGGATCGCGCCCGCAGGGCGAAGAACGGCAGCGGGGGCGACCTGAAACCGAATGTCAGCGGTCTTGCCATCGACCTCTCGCCGCTCACGAAGAACGAGGTCATCATGAACCCGCAGCGCTACGTATACCCGGCCTGTGCGATCACGGTCAGGTTCGCGGCGCTCATGAGCCTTGCCGACTACCCGTGCCTCCTCACCTCCGAGCCGGTGACGGCGACGATGATGACCAATGTCATCGCACTCGACAAGGGCACCGCCGCGGCCCCGGTGCGTGCCTGCAAGAACTGTGCATCGGCCGCGACCGTCGACTTCCGGCACGAGTACTGCCAGTACCGCGAGGCGGTCTGAGGGCGTTTCGCCCTCACCGCCGTCCCGGGACCACTCCTGGAAACGGAGGAACAGAAGATGAAATGTTACGTATGTGCCAGAGAAGGAAAGGACACGGACGCGGTTGCGGTCTGCATTGTCTGCGGCATGGGCCTGTGCATGGACCATGCCATCCGTGAGGAGATGCCCCTCTGGGAGGGCGGCTATCCCTTCCCAACGAAGAAGGGGGCAAAGACCATCCCGAGGATTGTCTGTGGCGACTGCTATGCCGCCATGCATGTGGAAGGGGGAGAGTAGGGCATGGCATCACTGATGCGCCGTTCGGTTGCCGAACTGGTCGGCACCATGCTGCTCGTCTTCTTCGGCTGCGGCTCGGCGGTGATGACGCTCATCATCGCGGATACCAACTCGGGCCTCTTCGGCGGGGGGTCGATCGGAACCCTCGGCGGCCTTGCCGACTGGCTGGCCATCGGTCTCGGGTTCGGCATCATCATTGCCGCGGTCATCTACGGGATGGGACGGATCTCCGGTGCCCACATCAACCCGGCAGTGACGATCGCCCTCTGGGCAACGCGGCGGTTCCCCACGAAGGACACCGGTGCCTACATCATTGCACAGCTGGTGGGTGCGGCGATTGCAAGCATCCTCTTCGCGCTTATCGTCGGCCCACCCGCCTACGAGATCGGCGGTCTGGGGGCAACGGGGCCCGGCCCGGGAATCACCTATGCGATGGCAATCCTTGCAGAGATCGTCGGCACCTTCGTGCTGATGCTCGTCATCATGGGTGTGGCGGTGGATGAGAAGGCACCGCCCGGGTTTGCAGGGCTCATTATCGGTCTGACCGTCGCGGGCATCATCACCGTCCTCGGCGGTGTTACGGGTTCGTCCCTGAACCCTGCCCGCAGTTTCGGCCCGGCGCTTGGTGATACTCTCTTCGGCGGTCCGGATGTATGGTCGGTGTTTCCCATCTACATCATCGGGCCGATAGTAGGCGCCCTCATTGCGGTCTTCTTCTACGACTGGCTCGTGGCAGAGGACTAAAAAAAATTATTTTTGACCTTCTTCTTCCCGGAGCTCGCTGATATAGCGTATGAGCCAGGGCACCCCTTCGGACGAGGGATGGACTTCAAGGAAGGACTCAAGGGCATCGGCGCTTATCCCTTCGCTGACCAGCCAGGCGAGGTATCCTGCCGCGGTGGACGAGGTCGGTGATGCCTCGTAGAAGCCGGTCAGCTTCCCGGTCGCCCGGTCGGCCTCGAGGACGGCCCTGCCGGTCCGTCGCGCAGGCACCTCCCAGAAGGACCCGGGACCGGCCGGGGAGGGGATGGCGAGCGGATCGTGCGTGCAGCCCGGCAGAAAGGCAAAGGAATGTTCGTTTCTGAGTTTGATCGTCTGGGGAATGGCGGCGGGAAACGCCGGGGGATTCAGGCCGAGGATGGCGTCCGCCGCCCCCCTCCCTTCCCTGCGGGCGACCGGCGTCAGGTACGGCGGGCCGGTCACGTCGCCTGCGGCATAGACGCCCTGCACCGATGTCTCGTAGCGGTCGCTGACGAGGATCTCTCCGGAAGGGCCGAGAGCAACGCCCGCGATATCCTCCGTCCGCGGCACGAGGCCCGCGGCGATGATCACCGCATCGCAGGGGAGCGTCGTCTCAACGCCCGCAGGTGTACGGATGCGGACCCCGGTTGCCGTGGCATCGCCCTCGATGGCAAGAGGCACCGTGTGCTCCATGATCTCCACGCCGGCAAGATCCCTGCCCACCTCCGCCCGCAGATGCGGGTAGAACGAACGGAGGAGTTCACTTCGCACCAGCATCGTAACGGCGGTCCCGTAGGCGGCAAAGGCATACGCATATTCGCAGGCGACAACCCCTCCTCCGATGATCACCATCCGTGCAGGAAGGTGGCGAAGGCGATGGAGGGTATGGGCGGTAT
>JBFFLM010000244.1:0-2765 GCA_041554835.1 Methanogenium sp. | reverse complement strand
TTTTCTTTTCCGGTTTTTACTTTCCCCGCCCCAGCAAGAATGGATGCTATTCTCTGTGCTGCAATATTCTTCTCTGCGATGATCAGATGCATGAGCGCTTATACCTCCAGGGTGTCGAGGTACGTGCTCATCTGGGCATTGAGAACCTTCGGGTCAGCGCGGCCGCGGGTCTCTTTCATTACCTGTCCGACCAGGAAGTTGAGTGCCCCCTTCTTTCCGGCAAGGTAATCGCTTACTGCCTGGGGGTTTGCCTCTACCACCGATGCGATGATCGCGTCAAACTCGCCGCCTTTGACCTTGGCAAGACCCTTCTCTTCAACGAGGTCGGCGGGCATCGGACAGTCCTCCTCATTGAGACAATGATCAAGCATTGTTCGCAGGACTTCAACACCTGAATTGTCGGTGATCGCATCATCACGAATGAGGGCGATGAGATCGCCGATATTGATCGGCGGGACCTGGTCAATTTTCATGGAGCGGTAGTTGAGTTCACCGAGGAGAATGTCGGCGACCCATGTCGCGGCAAGTTTCGGGTCGACCCCTGCGATCTGTTCGTAGAAGTCTGCAACCTTCAGGTCACCGGTCAGGGTACGGGCGTGGTTGACCGAGATGCCGTAGTCCCTCATAAACCGGTCGCGCCGGGCGTCCGGGAGTTCGGGAAGCTCGACATCGTCAAGCCAGCTTCTTACCCGGAGGGGCCGAAGGTCCGGCTCCGGGAAGTACCGGTAATCGTTCTCCTCCTCTTTGCTCCGCGAGGAAGTGGTAATGCCCCGGCCTTCCATGAAATGGCGCGTTTCCCTGGTAATGTACTGCCCGCGTCTGATGAGGTTTTTCTGTCGGGTGATCTCGAAATTGAGTGCTTTTTCCACACCCTTGTAGGAAGAGATATTCTTGCACTCCACGCGGTTGTGTCCCTTGATGGAGATGTTTGCATCCACACGGATGGATCCCTCCCGTTCTCCGTCGAAGACCTCGAGATACTCGAGGGTGGACCTGAGTTTGTTCAGGAACCTGCGGGCCTCTTTCGGGGAACGCAGATCCGGTTCGGTGACGATCTCGATGAGTGGGATGGAACTCCGGTTGTAGTCCACAAGGGAATACCCCGCCCGGTCCCGTCCGGTCTTGTGCACCAGCCGTCCGGGGTCCTCTTCGAGGTGGATGCGGGTGATCCTGACGATCTTGGTATGACCTTCGTCATCCTCGATCTCAAGGTGGCCTTTTTCTGCAATGGGCTTGTCATACTGGGAGATCTGGTATGCCTTGGGAAGGTCTGGGTAGAAGTAGTTCTTCCGTGAAAATTCGGAATACTCGGGCACCTCAAGGTTGAGTGCCTTTGCCACCTTCAGGGCGTAGACGACCGCCTGTTTGTTCAGCCGCGGCATGGCCCCGGGAAGCCCGAGACAGATGGGGCAGCAGTGGGTATTGGGGGGAGCCCCCTGGAAGTCTGCCGAACACCCGCAGAAGAGTTTGGTCTTCGTGTTGAGCTGGCAGTGAATCTCAAGGCCGATGATGACCTGCTGGTCGTGATCCATCTCAGACCACCTCCTGTTCGAAGGCATAGGCAACATCCACGACCTTCTCGTCCGCAAAGTGCGGCCCGATGATCTGCAGGCCGACCGGCATTCTGTCCACCGTCCCGCAAGGAACGGATATCGCAGGCACGCCTGCGAGGTTTGCCGGCACCGTCAGGATATCCGCCAGGTACATCGAGAGAGGATCTGATTTTTCCCCGAGATGAAACGCTATTGAAGGCATGGTGGGGCCTGCGATGACGTCGGTGTCCTTCAGCACCCGGATAAAGTCCCGGCGGACGTTTTCACGTGCCACCTGTGCCTTGGCATAGTATTTGCCGTAATACCCGGCAGAAAGGGCAAAGGTGCCCAAAAGAATCCGGCGCTGGACTTCTTTTCCAAACCGTTCCCCGCGATATGTCCTGAATTCGTCATGCCACGACCTGACGGCGGGAACCTCCGGGCCGTACCGGACCCCGTCGAAGCGGGCAAGGTTTGAGGAGGCCTCGCTGGTGCAGGTGACATAGTATGCGGCAAGGGCATAGGTCATCGACGGAATGGAGCATTCGACGGTCTTCGCCCCCAGTCCCTCGAGAGTGGCGATTGCGTTTTGCACCTTTGCCGCAACGGCCGGGTCGACCCCCTCGCCGAAGAACTCTTCCGGCACCGCAATGCGCAGTCCCTTCACGTCAGGGTCGGGAGTATGGTCATAGGGGCGATCATAGGTGGTCGAGTCACGGGCATCGGGCCCGGCAATCACCGACATGAGCGTGTTTACATCCGAAACCGTCTTTCCCAGGGGGCCTATCTGCTCGAGCGAGTTGGAGTAGGCAATCAGGCCGTACCGGGAAACCCTTCCGAAGGTCGGTTTGAGTCCCACGACGCCGCAGAATGCTGCCGGACAGCGGATGGAGCCGCCGGTATCACTGCCGAGCGCCATGTCGACCATGCCGGATGCGACGGCTGCCGCACTTCCGCCGGACGACCCGCCGGGTACACGTCCGGGGTCCACGGGGTTGGTGGTCGGACCGAACGCACTGTTCTCTGTCGTCGTCCCCATCCCGAACTCGTCCATATTGGTCTTTCCGACGATTGCCGCACCGGCCTGTCTGAGCAGCGTCACCACGTGGGCGTCATAGGGAGGCACATACCCTTCGAGGATCCGGGATGCACACGTCGTGGGCATGCCGGCGGTGGAGATATTGTCCTTTACGGCTACCGCAACTCCTTCCAGGGGTCCGCCATTCGTCTCGA
>JBFFLM010000243.1:0-2769 GCA_041554835.1 Methanogenium sp. | reverse complement strand
GATTTACGGCTGGAGCACGGAACGGGCGCTCATCTTCACGAACGTCTCAACCGGCAAATCGCCGATGATTGCAATCAGGGTCACCCCCTTCAAGCCGCGCTGCGTGATACTCCAGGGCATTACTCCGGGAGAGGTCCATCCTATCGTTGCGAAACTTGCGGAGACGGACAATATCACGCTCATGTGCACGGAGATGGATGTGGACGGGATTGTAGAGATTCTGAGGGAAGAAGCATGGTAGGAATTATCAGTTATGGTGCATACATCCCGCGCTTCCGCATCAAAACGGAAGAGATTGCACGGGTATGGGGTGCAAACGGCGCAGAGATCGCCGCAGGACTTGGGGTCAGGGAGAAATCAGTCCCTGACTTTGATGAGGATACGATTACGATGTCGGTTGAGGCGGCACGGGGTGCTCTTGCCCGCCGTCCCATCGACACCAGTGAAATAGGCGCGATTTACGTCGGCTCCGAGTCCCATCCGTATGCGGTCAAGCCGAGTGCGGCAGCAGTCGGTGAAGCGATCGGCGCAACACCGGTCATGACGGCGGCAGACTTCGAGTTCGCCTGCAAGGCAGGAACCGCTGGTATCCAGACCGGCATGGGGCTTGTGAAATCGGGCATGGTTAAGTACGCCGTCGCCATCGGAGCGGACACGGCTCAGGGTGCACCG
The DNA here is from genome assembly GCA_041554835.1 of Methanogenium sp. GTDB lineage: Archaea > Halobacteriota > Methanomicrobia > Methanomicrobiales > Methanomicrobiaceae > Methanovulcanius. The sequence continues at coordinate 2,097 of JBFFLM010000243.1, read as the reverse complement.
GGCGATGCGCTTGAGTACACTGCGTCCGCCGGCGGCGCTGCGATCATCGTCGGAAACGACGACCCGATCGCAGAGATCAATCACACCTGTTCGTTTACGACCGATACCCCTGACTTCTGGAGGCGCGAAGGGCAGCAGTACCCGAGCCACGGCGGCAGATTCTCCGGCGACCCCGCGTACTTCAAGCATATCCAGGGCGCAGCGCGGCTGATGCTCGATCATATGGGAACCACACCGTCGGACTACGACTATGCGGTCTTCCACCAGCCCAACGCGAAGTTCCCCACGAAGGTTGCGGGCATGCTCGGCTTTTCCCGTGAGCAGATCAAACCCGGTCTTGCGGTCCCCCGTCTGGGCAACACCTACTCCGGTGCGGTCCCCGTGGGCATCTCCGCCACCCTTGATGTTGCAAAGCCCGGCGACCGGATCTTTGTCACCTCGTACGGGTCCGGTGCAGGCAGTGATGCGTTTGACATCACGGTGACCGATGTAATCGATTCCGACGCATTCAACCGGAATGCGGCACCGACGGTCGAGGAGCTCCTGGCAAACCCAATCTACCTCGACTATGCACTGTATGCCAAACACAAAGGAAAGATCCTGATGCAGTAAGGAGGTTTACATGAGGGAAGTAGCAATTGTAGGAATCGGGGTTACCGAATTCGGAGAAAAGTGGGACACATCGTTCAGGAACCTCTTCGTGGAAGCAGGTGCAAAGGCGCTGGAAGACGCGAACATGGGCGGCGACCAGATCGACGAGATGTTCGTCGGGAATATGAGTGCAGGCCGGTTTGTTCTCCAGGAACACATCGGTGCACTGATTGCGGACTATGCGGGTCTTGTGGGCAACCATATCCCCGCGACCCGTACCGAGGCCGCATGTGCGTCCGGTGGTCTTGCCTTCCGGCAGGCATACACGACGGTTGCATCGGGCCTCAATGACATCGTCATCGCAGGCGGTGTCGAGAAGATGACCGATGTTGGCGGCAGCGAGACGACGGACGCCCTTGCCGGTGCGGCAGACCGTGAATGGGAAGGCCTCGTCGGTGCCACATTCCCCGGCCTGTATGCGATGATCGCAACGGATTACATGAACCGGTACGGCCTGACCCGTGAGCAGCTCGCGATGGTCTCGGTGAAGAACCATGCCAACGGTGCAAAAAATCCGATTGCCCAGTACAAAAAAGAGATCACGGTCGAGGACGTGCTCAGGTCCACGCTCGTTGCAGACCCGCTGCGCCTTCTCGACTGTTCACCGGTCACCGATGGCGCCGCAGCGGTGATCCTCTGTCCGATGGAGATGGCACGCGAGTTCACCGACACCCCCATCAAGGTGCTTGCAAGTACGCAGGCATGCGACACCATCTCCCTGCACGACCGGCGTGACTTCTCGACGCTCGATGCGACGGTGGCCGCAGGAAAGCGTGCCTTTGCGCAGGCACGGCTCACACCGAAGGACATCGGCATGGTCGAGGTCCACGACTGTTTCACCATCGCAGAACTCTGTGCCATTGAGGACCTCGGGTTCTGTGCGAAGGGCGAGGCAGGGAAACTGACCGAGGACGGCCAGACGGCGCTCGGCGGCAGCATCCCGGTGAACACGTCCGGCGGCCTGAAGTCATGCGGTCATCCGGTCGGCGCCACCGGCATCAAACAGGTGGCCGAGATCGTCGCGCAGCTCCGTGGTGAGGCCGGAGCACGCCAGGTGGACGCTGAGATTGGCATGACCCACAACGTGGGCGGCACCGGTGCGACAGTGGTTACCAATATTCTGGGAGTGTGAAGAAGATGTCTGTACCACGTTACTGGAGAAAACAGCAGAACCGCTACCGGCTGAAGGGCACCCACTGCGAGACCTGCGGGAAATACTTCTTCCCGCCCCGCAACCTCTGCCCGACCTGCAGGCGCGACGGAAAGATTGTCGACTACGAGTTCAGGGGAGACGGCAAGGTCCGAACATTCTCGATTATCCGAACGGCGAGCGAGGACTACGATATCCAGACCCCCTTCGTGCTGGCGATCGTCGAACTCGAGGAAGGTACCTGCCTCACGGCGCATGTTGTCTGTGCACCCGAGGATGTCTATATCGGCATGCCG
>JBFFLM010000242.1:0-2788 GCA_041554835.1 Methanogenium sp. | reverse complement strand
TGAGTGCGGGAACGGTAAAGGTCAAACCAACCCCGCAATCAATGAAGGAAGAATATATCGGCGGCAGGGGCTTTGGAATCAGGTTCCTCACCGACATGGTGCTTCCCGGGACCGATCCACTGAGCGAGGACAATGCCCTGGTGTTTGCCACGGGACCCCTGACGGGGACGGGGATCCCACTCGGAAGCAGGTACGAAATATCGACCCTCTCGCCACTGACAGGATGCGCCATCAGCTCCAACAGTGGCGGGGTCTTCGGCTGGAAGATGAAAAAAGCGGGATTTGACGCCGCCGTTATTACCGGAAAGGCCCCAAAACCGGTATATCTCCTTTTGGATAACGGAGATGTTTCCCTCTTCGACGCCGCGGACGTCTGGGGGAAGACTACCGGTGAGACGACGGACCTCATCCAGCAGGAACATGATGATACAAAAATACGGGTCGCCTGCATCGGGCCGTCCGGTGAACAGCAGTCGCTTATCACCTGCGTGATCAATGAAAAATACCGGGCGGCAGGACGCGGCGGGTGCGGGGCCGTGATGGGGTCGAAGAATCTCAAGGCCATTGCAGTACGGGGCGAGCAGGAGATCGGTGTCGCCGACGAAGATAACCTGAACATCATCAAGGACCGTATACGGGGGAAGATCGAAGCGGACGGCGTCTCAAAGGCGCTGCAGGACTACGGCACCGCCGTTCTCGTCAACATCATCAATGAAAACTACATCCTCCCCACCAGAAATTACCAGACCGCACACTTTGAGGAAGCAGAGAAGGTATCCGGCGAGACGATAAAAGAGACCATCTTCAAGAAGGCGAAAGGGTGCTACGCATGTATCATCCGGTGCGGAAGAGTCCATGAGATCGAGGGTAAGACCGGTGAAGGACCGGAGTATGAACCCGACTGGGCATTTGGCCCGGACTGCGGCATCGATGACCTGATAGCGGTCACCAAGGCAAATAATATCTGCAACGAATACGGCCTCGATGCTGTCTCCGCCGGTGCCACCATCGCCTGCCTGATGGAGATGGCCGAGAAGGGATACGTGGACCATCCCATCCGCTTCGGCGATGCCGATGGCATGCTTGCCGTGCTCAGGCAGATGGCCACACGGGAAGGCATCGGTGAGGAACTTGCAGACGGGTCCTTCCGGTTTGCACAGCGCTACGGCCATCCAGAACTCTCGATGAGCGTGAAAAAGCAGGAACTACCCGCCTACGACCCGAGGGGACTCCAGGGACAGGGGCTTGCCTATGCGACCTCCGTGCGGGGGGGCGACCACGTATACGCATACCTGATCTCACCTGAAGTCCTCGGGTCACCGGAGAAAATCGACCCGTACGAGACCGTGAACAAACCAGAATGGGTGAAAACCTACCAGAACCTCACAGCGGCAATTGATGCACTGGGCATGTGCCTCTTCACCTCGTTCGCCCTCGATACCGACGATTATGCCGATCTGATGACCGCTGCCACCGGCATACCGTTCGATGCGGCAAAGGTGATGGCGGCAGGAGAGCGCATCTGGAACCTCCAGAAACTCATCAACCTCGACAGGGGCATCGGGATGGAGGAGGACACCCTCCCCGAACGCCTGCTCAGCGAACCGCTCCAGGAAGGTGCCCCGAAGGGCATGGTCTGGAAACGGGACGAACTCCTGACGGAATACTACGCTGTACGCGGATGGGATGTAAACGGCGTACCGACCACCGAAAAACTGAAGGAACTGGGCATTCACTAAAAAATCGGGAGGTAACGCACGTTGCAGGCCGGCAGGGGGAAGAAACGGCCCTCCCAAACGCTCTGCCACCACCCCCTCCTGCAACTATTACGACTATGCAAACCATATCCATCACGGTAAAAACATTCGCAACCTTTCGTGAGGTGGCAGACGCCACCGTGGTCCTCGACATTGCCGGGGGAGCGACCATACGCATGGTGCTGGACGTGATCACCACCCGGTACGATGGTCTCGGGGAAATGTTGTTCACGGAGAAGGGGGGACTCAGAAAATATGTCAATATCCTGAAAAACGGGAGAAACATCCATTTTTTAGAGGGGCTCGATACAATAATCGAAGACGGGGATATCATCGCCCTCTTTCCTCCTGTTGCAGGGGGGTGAGCATTTTACGCCCGGATGACCCGTTTAACGGCGTTCATCCCGAAAACACTGTGCTGCACCCCCTGACAGAAAACGTCCTGCATTTTATGTAGCATAAGGGGTTACATACCAGAAGAGACCTGCCAAAAACGGGTCATGCCCGGCAGAGGGGCCACCATCCCGCACAAAATTGCCTCCCCTTCAGAGGAGAGGGCACAGGTTTTTTGGGGCCTTCCCTGAGAGAGCGGCGATACACAACACATGGTGTAGCATAATGACGAAGATGACAGGGACCGGAGACGGGGAATTGACCGGAATCACCCACGACCATGCCCTTTCGATTGTTATCCAGACGGGGCTTATAATCAGTGAGTACCATTTTGAGACGGCTCTTGTCCTGGAAGGAATAAAGGCGACAGTTCACCGTCTCGAGTCCATTCTGAAAAAGACTGATCATACCTACCGGTTTGTCCTCCCGTTTCGTCCCGGACCCGAACATGCCGTTCTGGAAACACTGCTCGATGACAGCATCTGGGACCATATATCCCATCCTCCTGAGGTGCTGCTGATCGCAGAAGAAGGATACGAAGAACCGGAATTTTTCCCCTTTGAAGGAGAGGTATCCTTTGATATCGCACCGGTCACCCCGGAAGAGGCCATTCCCGGATACGACCCTACCGATGACGG
>JBFFLM010000241.1:0-2803 GCA_041554835.1 Methanogenium sp. | reverse complement strand
TCCTTTACCCAGTCCCATTGGGATGCAGCCGCAAGCACTGCGAGGACCACCGCTGCCGGGATGACGATCTTTCCTGAGGCGGGAAAGGAGAGGACCAGCTGGAGGAGAAGTCCCATCCCGATGCCGATGGCAGCGGCCGCAATGACGATGCGGGTGAGTGTCCTGCCGTTCATCAACAAGATGTGGAAATTCTGGGCAATGAAATCTTCTTTTCGATGAAATCTCCTGTAGGGTGCCAAGTTACACATTGTAACCTGCCTGCGATCAGACAGTTACAATCTGTACTTTATCCCTTTCCGGACATCTGTTGCCTCTGCGGGAGAAGAACGGCGATACTTTCACCGCCCGTCCCCATCCCCTCATATCCCTGCAGCGGCTACCGATCGTGTATGGCACAGGATGTTGCATTCAGGCCGGCCGAGTATGTCGATCGGGGCCTGTTCACGATGATTACGGCACCCCGTCCCCTGCTGGAGGAGACGCTTGAGGCGCTCCTTCTCCGGGTTGGAGGGCAGGCGGTGGTGGTGGCGGGTTCGGGTCAGCCGCGCGATCGCGTCTTTGCGGATATCGCGCACCGTCATCCGGGGGTGCAGGTCCTCAGGGCGACGGCACCCTCCCAGATCATCTCCCTTGCGGCCGGGTTTACGACCCCTCTGATCATCGTCATTCACGACCCGGATATCTATGGCGGGGACGATGATGCTGCACGGAGAGTTGCCGTGATGCTCAGGGAACACGCATGGACTGCGGCAAACCGGATTGTTCTGATGGGGCGGCCGGGAGAGGCATTGTTGCATGAGATGTGGCCTGCCGCAGGGAAGTTCATGTACATTGAACAGGACTGCGAATGGAAGAACGGGCGGATGGTCTGTGACCGGCAGATGACACTTGATGCGGTCTGCAGCGGCTCTTTCTCCTGACCTGCCCGCATGCCATCCGAAAGGGGGATACTCCATCCCGATCAACGGTATTCCATGAGCAGTGCACATCCCGTGCAGGAGGAACGGATTCTCCATCTCGTCAACCTCCTCATCCTTGCAACAACCGCGCTCTCCTTCGGTGTGATCGGGCTCCTTGCCGCAGGGATACTGCCACTCATGTTTGTAAGCCTGGTGTATCTGCCGGGCCTTCTTCTGACTTGGTACTACCGTGAGAAGGGATTTCTTGTCGCCACGGGTATTGGTGTGGTCATCCTGGGCATGGAGATTATCTTCTATACCATGTTTGATCCTCTCTTCCGGACCACGGTATTTGTCCTGCTGTTCATTACCTACCTGGCAATCTGTGGGCTTATGGCGATTGTGTCGGTCCTCATCCACCGTGAACACCAGCGTGTCCAGGAGATCTCGGATTCGACGGGGACGGCACTCATCATCACCGGTCCCGACCGCTCTGTCCGGGTGGTCAACAAGGAATTTGAGGCCCTCTTCGGGTACGGGGCAAAGGAGGTTGTCGGGGTACTGGGCGTGGATGCCTTCTTCAGCAATGAGGGACGGGCCATGATCTCGCGTGCACTGACCCAGGGTGCGGGTAAGCACCCGTCGGTCTTCGAGACGAGAGGACGAACAAAGGACGGCAATGAGATCGACGTACTCGTGACCTTTACGATGTACCCTGCAAGCAACGAGGCGGTCATCTCCGTTATCAACATATCGTCGCGTACCATGGCCCAGACATCGCTTGTCGAGGCGAACAGGAAGCTTGCGCTTCTGTCGGGGCTGACCCGGCATGATGTGCACAACCAGCTGGCGGTCATTCTCTCCTCGGTCGATATTATGGAGGACGCCGGCTGCGGGAAGGACGATCCCGTCTGCAGCGGCGCCATCTCCGCAATAGGGCGGGCTGCCGAGACCATCCGGCAGCAGGTCGCATTCATGAAGGACTACGAGGACATCGGGGTCCACAAACCGCTGTGGATAAATGTCCGGTCGGCATTCGATGCCGCAGCAAAGGGTGCGCCGCTGGACCGCCCCGGGGTGCAGATCGACGCCGACGGTGCTGATGTACAGATCTATGCGGACCCGATGCTTGCCCGTGTTGCCCTCAACCTCGTTGATAACTCGTTTCGGCACGGCGGGGACTATCTGTCCTGCATCACGGTCAGGGCGGAGCGGGTCGGGGACGGGACCCTCAGAATAACCTATGAAGATGACGGAGACGGCGTCGCCGCGGTAGACAAGGAACGGGTCTTTGCGAAGGGGGTGGGGAGCAACACCGGCTTTGGGCTCTTCCTTATCCGTGAGGTCCTCGACATCACCGGTATTACCATCCGGGAGACGGGGTCGCCCGGCGGCGGTGCCCGTTTCGAACTCATCGTCCCGGAAGACGGCTGGCGTTAAACGGCCCCGGCTGCCGTGTGCGGCCGTTGCCGGCCGGTTCATACCGCTGCGATACTACGGCAGATTCCTTCACAATCTCAATATACCCTTACACCCTATCACTAAATCATGAGTGCAGGACTTCTTCTCATAGATATCCAGAACGACTATTTTTCCGGGGGGTTGATGGAGCTGGTGGGGATGAAAGAAGCGGCCGCACGTGCTTCATCACTCCTGAGCGCATTTCGGGAGGAGGGTCTCCCGGTCATCCACGTTCAGCATCTTTCCACCAATCCGGATGCCGGGTTTTTTATTCCCGGGACCATCGGGGCGGAGATCCATCCCCTTGTGATGCCGTACCCCGAGGAGATCGTCATTGAAAAACACTTCCCGAACAGTTTCCACAATACAAAACTCAGCGAGGAACTTGCATGGACGGGCATCGAAAACCTCGTGATCTGCGGTGCGATGACCCATATGTGCGT
>JBFFLM010000240.1:0-2819 GCA_041554835.1 Methanogenium sp. | reverse complement strand
GACAGGAAATCTCCGATTTGCGTCCGGTAATAATTTATGGAAATCCTGATGCCGAGATCTGCCTCCTTTGCTGGGGTTCAAATGCCCAGATGTGCCGTGAGGTTGCCGGACATCTGGGGATAAAGGCGGTTCAGCCGCTTGCCTTATGGCCTTTTCCGGCAGGAGAGGTGTCGGATGCAGTTGGAGATTCGTGGATGGTGATCTCTGTTGAGGATAATTATACCGGTCAGCTTGCTGAACTTGCCCGTAATCACGGGATCCGTGTAGATCTCCATATACCTAAATATGACGGGAGGCCACACACTGTTGACAGTCTCATGGAACTTCTCTGGGGGATGGTCTCATGAATCAACCGTATATTACTGATGCACAGAATACGTGGTGCATGGGATGTGGGAACTTTGCCATTCTGCATGCCGTAAAGGATGTGATTGTCGGTCTTATCGAAGATGGGGTTCCCCGGGAGTCTATTGTGCTGGTTGCCGGGATCGGATGTCACGGGAAAATCGCTGATTATCTGAATATATCCTCGTTCTATTCGCTTCACGGCAGGGCGCTTGCTGTGGCAACCGGAATAAAAATTGCTAATCCCAATCTGACGGTGATCTGTACTGTCGGTGATGGGGATACCTATGCAGAGGGCCTGGCTCATCTGATATTCGCGGCAAAGAGGAATATTGATATCACGGCGATCGTTCACAACAACCGTGTCTATGGCCTTACGAAAGGGCAATATACGCCGACCTCCCCCGGGACCTACCATGGGAAATCGATACCGAAAGGAGTTTCTGATGATCCCCCGTTCAATCCCCTTGAGATTCTGCTATGCTCCGGGTGTGGATTTATTGCACGCGGGTATACCCGGAGACAGGAAGAGCTGACAGATCTTATTCGCGAGGCAATTGCGCACAAAGGATTTTCTGTGGTGGATACATTGCAGATTTGTGCAAGTTTCTTTGATATCGGAGATTTTTACAATGAGCACGTCTATGTTCCGGCTGGTCATAATCCTGAGGATTTCGATGCTGCATGCAGGATTGTGGGCGAATGGGACTATAACGGGGAGGCCCCCATTGCCCTTGGTACTCTCTACCGCAAAGAAATGCCGACATATGAAGGACGATTCAGGGCTGTGCGAAAGAATGATAGTGAGAAAGGCAGACTTGTTCAGAAGATCATAAAAGAGCGCAGATAGCACAACGTCCCATTTAATATTTAATTCAAACTCAACTTTTTTATATCATATCCGGTAATTACCTCCTGTTCGACAGATGTTGGTGATGTAACGTGAATGAAAGAGTGATGGAAGCAATTAATGAACAGATAAAATGGGAATTATATTCTGCCTATCTGTACCTTTCGATGTCGTCATGGTTTGAATTTATCGGTCTGAAAGGATTTGCAAACTGGGAGCGTATTCAGGCGATGGAGGAACGGGATCATGCGATGAGATTCTATTCCTATGTAATTTCCCGCGGGGGGAGGGTGATACTTCAGTCAATCGATGCTCCACCTTCTGAATGGGAATCTCCTCTTGCTGCTTTTGAATTTCAACTATCCCATGAAAAAGCGGTCACGACAAGGATTGAAAATCTGATGAATGTTGCGCTTGAGGAGAAGGATCATGCCTCTGCCAGTATGCTCCAGTGGTTTATCAATGAACAGATTGAAGAGGAGGAAAATGCGAGTTCCGCGGTGGAACAATTGAAGATGGTCGGTGGTGAACCGGGGAAGGGCCTTCTTTATATGCTTGATAAAGACATGAGTACCCGGGTATACAATCCGCCGGTTGCTCAAGAATAGAAAAAATTCCTCCAGAAACCTTTTATTTAAATTTGGCCGCATGGCCATTGGCATTCATGAGATGCCTGTGGGTGGTGTGTATTTGATGCTGACAGAGTCATGTGAGGATACCTCTCTTCGCTGCAGGGGGTCCGGGTGGTTCTTGATGGTGAACGAATCATTTCCTGGTGCCAGAGCGGATGACCGATTATATATTTTCGAATGTCAAATTGAGTATTTCCAATTGACAAATCTTATATGAGGAGTCTTTAGAATGGGTACTATATTTTTTTTGGTGTGAATTAAGACTGATTTATAACATATTGCAACTGCCTCGCCTTATTGTATTTATTCATGCTCCTATCTGTGGGACAATTATATATACTAAAAATGTTTATGTGGTGATCAGTCCTGTTATGAACAAGCCTGGGCCCGGATGAAACGTCTGTGAATTCAACCTGCCCTTTTTCTTTTTGTGAAACTCTTTCCCACATCATTATGCATGGGGGGTATAACTGCTGCTTCCCGGTCATAGGGGCGGACTGGCCACGGCGTATGGAAATCGGACTCCCTTTCAAAGGGGCTTCGTGCGGGTATTGTTTGCAACGTATCTGTCATTTGGACATCCTGCATGGGAAGCACACAACGCCAGCAAAGTATCTGAATATATCCTCCCTGCGGGATGAAAAATGCGCCTTGGATGAAACATATGGACGATTTTTTACCGGAAACGTTTGTCCGTTCCGAAATTTGATGTCTGGTGGGCACCCCCGGGGAACACTGTGTGTCTCCCCTCCAGATCAACGGGGAGAAGTTTTCTCCCTTTAAAGTCGGGTTATTGTTACGAATGGTGTGACAATTCCGTCATGGAATCAGGAATCCGCCGGGGGAGAAACAAGTCTGCCAGCTGGCAATGGCGAAAAGAGGGAACCTATAATATTCTTGTGGGAAATGTGGCACGTAAGGCATTCCGGAGTGATGGTATGCAACCCAGGAAATATCTTGTTGTTCGGTCCGAAGTCACAATACGTCTGTTC
>JBFFLM010000239.1:0-2821 GCA_041554835.1 Methanogenium sp. | reverse complement strand
GGGACGTTCAATTTCTACAATGTCGGTTCGGAGGACTGGATCAGCGTTACCGAGATTGCCGATGTGATCGTCGAGGAGATGGGCCTTGCGGGGGTTGCCTATGACTTTACCGGCGGGGACCGCGGGTGGGTCGGGGACGTCCCGAAGATGCAGCTCGGCGTGGAGAAGATCAAGGCGCTCGGGTGGGTTCCCCCGGTGAACTCGCGGCAGTCCGTCCGGCGTGCGGTGCGGTCGCTCCTGGACGCCCGGGACTAACGATACGGGTGGATACCGGCGGTGTGCCGGCAGCAATGGCAGCAATACAACGATAAAAATGAGGCAGCTATGAAATACGTGGTGGTTCTCGGAGACGGGATGGCGGACTGGCCCGACCCTGCCCATGACGGCAGGACCCCACTTGAATATGCGAATATTCCGAATATGGACAGAATTGCCCGGGACGGCCGGTGCGGGATGCTTGCGACGGTGCCTGAGGGGTTCGAGCCGGGCAGCGACATCGCCAACCTCTCGGTTCTCGGCTACGACCCGGCGAAGTACTATACGGGCAGGGGCGCTCTCGAGGCCGTCTCGATGGGGGTAGACCTCGGTCCGGGGGACATCGCCTACCGCTGCAACCTCGTCTGCATGAAAGACGGGGTGATGGAGGACTTCTCCGCCGGGCACATCACGAGCGCGGAGGGTGCGGCCCTTCTCGCTTCCCTTGCAGAGGGATGTGCCGCGGTCGGGCTCTACCCCGGTGTCTCGTACCGCCACCTTCTGGTGGTCGCCGGCGGCGGAGGCGCGGCGACGACACCGCCGCATGATATCGTGGGGCAGGAGACGGCGGAGTATCTGCCCGACGGGCCGGATGCGGAGCTCCTGCTCCGGTGCATGGAGGTCTCCCGGCGGGTCTTTGCAGACCATCCGGTGAACGTCCGGCGGATGGCAGAAGGGAAGACCCCTGCGACCTCCATCTGGCCGTGGTCAGGCGGCGCCAAACCGGCGCTTCCGCTCTTCGAGGAGAAATACGGCCGGACCGGGGGGATCATCTCGGCGGTGGACCTCCTCAACGGCATCGCCCGGTGCGCCGGCATGCAGGTGATCACGGTGCCGGGTGCGACCGGCTATCTCGATACCGACTACGAAGGAAAGGCGCGGGCTGCGGTGGCGGCCCTTGCTGACGTGGACTTTGTGTACATGCATGTCGCGGCGCCCGATGAGGCGGGGCATCTCGGCAGCTGGGATGAGAAGGTGAAAGCCATCGAACGGCTCGATGAAGTGATCGGCATCATCCTTGAAGAAACGGAGGCAACGATTGCGGTCCTTCCCGACCACCCGACGCCGATCGCCCTCAAGACCCACACCAGTGATCCCGTGCCGTTTGCGATCCTTGGAAAAGGGACGGACGATGTGCAGGCCTACTCGGAAAAAGATGCGAAAAACGGGTCGTACGGTCTGATGAATGCGCTTGATTTCCTTGACCTGCTCTTCTCCTGAGAGGAACGGCGGGAAATGCAGGTATCAGGACGGCTGCGGCAGGCAATAGTAATCAGGCATCAGTTCCCTGCGTCATCATGAATGTCAGTGGGGGTAACTTTCATCATCTGCCCCGCCTGCCGCACCGTTGTCGCATACCTATTGGGCCTGCACCCTCTTATCCTCTTTCTCCCTGCACGGGTGCAACCCTTACATTCTTGTGGATCAAAATACAGTCTGAGTGACTGTCATGCCCGCACCAAAAAAACTCACCATCGGGGTCTCTGTCAACCTCCAGCGGTACGAGAATCTCCGCCTCGCCGTCGAGGGGGAGGTCGCGACCGACGAGGATGCAGAGGACCTTGCCCTCTATCTCGACCGGGTGCTTGCCCGGTTCGGCAGAAACGACCCGGAGACCGCATCGCAGATCGACCGCTACCGGCAGAGGGTGATGCCGGTCTCCGGGGCAGGCGATGAACCGGAACCGGAAGCACCCCCCTCTTCCGGGTCTTCCTGTGAGGTGTCGGCGGATACGACCCCCGCAATGACGTCCGGGTCGGGCGTCTCCCCTGTCTCGCCTCCCGGGCCTGTCGCAGCTCCCGGTTTTCTCTCCCGCAGGGAGGGGAGTGGTGCCGGGGCTGGTGCAGAGGGCGGCACAGAGGGTGGAACTGCGCCCGTTCCTCCCCCGCCTGTCCCGCCCGAATCCGGCCCTCTTCCCCCTGCTGCTCCGCCTGTAGCACCGGCCGGAGCGGGGGAAGGCCCGACGCCGCCTGTAGCGGGGGACCACGGCCGCTGTGAGGCGTGCGGGGCGGCGCTTACCCGTCAGGAGGCAAAACTGAGCCGCATCTTTGTCGAACGTCTGCTCTGCAAGAAGTGTCTGGACGCCCTCCAGGCCTGACGAGCCGTGCGGGGGGTGAAAGTGAAAATCATCTACCCTTATATATGGCGGAGTGTGATGCTTGAGTATGAAGAAGAACCTGCTGATGTGGGAGGAAACCCTGTTCCAGGATATGGAGGTCTTCGAGATAGACCACATCCCCGAACAGTTCAGCTTCCGCGACACGCAGATGCAGGAGCTTGCCTTCCAGCTGCGTCCGGGCATGCGTGGGGGGCGCCCGCTCAATACCATATGCCGGGGCCTTCCGGGCACCGGAAAGACGACGACGGTTCGCATGCTGGCCGCTATTGCCGCCCGCGCCGGTCTCACAGCGGGCAACACTTCCACAGACGGCGTGCAGATCGGCGGTCGGACGGTTCTCGAGGGTGATTACACGGGTGGCGAAGGAGCGCGGGCGATCCTGCGCGATCGCGAGATCGAGATTGCCTTTCTCGAGGTCGCGCGCGGCGGCATGCTCCGACGCGGACT
>JBFFLM010000238.1:0-2826 GCA_041554835.1 Methanogenium sp. | reverse complement strand
GTAAACGCGACGACCACCGCCACCATCGCCACGATGAAGAAGGGAACGGAGACGGCGGTCTGCCCGTAATCAACGATCCCCTTCTCCTGCAGGTACGCGGTGGTGCCGGGAGCGGGGGCCGCCACAGCCGTTGCATAGAACGATGCCTGTTCCCGGCCCGGCGCCGCATCAACATGTGGGCACCAGCCGAGCCAGGCTTCCAGTTTTTTCACGAAATTCATTCCTTCACCTTCTTTCGGTATGTTCCCCTCTCCCTCTGCGAAAGAGAGCGAAACGGCATGCCCTGCCGTATGTTCCCGTACGAACCGGATATTCGGGTCATGAATATCCTCCCACCCTCGCCGCGAGCTCGCCGGGATTCTCCGCATAGAGATGGACGGTCTCGCCGCTCGCAAGCGTTACCTTCACAACACCGGGATAATGGAGGTCGGTAAAGGAGCGGTAGCAGAGCTCCAGCAGGAACGCCGCGAAACCGAGGACAAAGAGCAGGTGATAGGAGGCGTCGGGGCCGGGAGCCTGACCGCTTATGAACGAGAACAGATCGGCGTGGATCATACTGACGATCACTCCCGCAACCAGGAGAAGACAGAGCACGCCAAACACCCGTGGCGGCATGGGAAAGTCCGTCTTTTTCACCCTGACCGACCTGACGGACCCCTTTTCGATGACGAGCGGTGCGACAATCGGCCGCCGGATGACGATCGAATCCCGAAGGAACGCCACCACCGCCCGTTTCCTGTCGAGACAGAAGCGCACCGCGGCATACGCGACGAACACGAGGCCCGTGAGAAGATAGAACGCGGGGCGCCATTCGGGCAGGAAAAAGCTGATCACGAAGAGGAGGAAGAACCCGGCGAAGGCGAAGAGCGTCGCCAGCAGTATCCGCGGGCTGACGAGGTGAAGGTTCACTTCAGTACCCTGCTCACCGGTGCCGGGAACATCCGGCGAGCCCGGAAGATACGGATATCCGCCGCCTGCCTGCCGTCTCTCCCCCGGCATGACCGCATGCGGGCACCAGCCGAGATGTTTTCGCACGACGTCGGCAAATTTCGTCATTGCACACCCACGCTTTTTCCGTCGTCGCCCGGCATCGCGGAATCCACCGCATACATCCAGCCCCTGTCCGCAACCAGCGTCATCCGGTGTCGTCGTTCCCAGACGACCGTGATGACGAAACCATTCCACCACGTGATGCTCATTCCCACCAGAAATGCGAAAACCGCCCACACCATCCCCAGCAGAACAAAACACGCCACCCCGGCTGCCATCAGGACGAACGATGCCGGTGCGGAAAAGATTGCCACCGATTTTATGTACCGGGTAGCACGCTTTTCCCGGTTTCCCCGTGGCCTCGCGAACGCACCGTCGGCGACCTGTCCATATCTCTTCCGTTGACCTAACCACAATCCTATCCCCGAGCCGACGCCGATGAAGATGCCCAGCGACAGATAGCGTCCGGGCACCTCCTCGATCGCAAGATGGAGGAGCGCTGTCGCCACCGAGACGGCAATCGCCAGGATCAGCATCTGGTTGTGGTAGCGGTGCCACCAGCCGGGAGGGATCGCCATTTCATCCGGTCCATCCGTCCCACCCGGTGCGCCCGCCGTGTCGAACCCGGGGTGCACGGGAGGAGTCGCCTGCGCAGGTCCCGCCACCGGGCACCAGCCCAAATATGCCCGTATGCTCTGCAGGAGAGGCATGTCACACCATCTCCCGCAGGCGGGCAAAGAGTTCATCCGCCATCCGCGTCGGATCGTCCGTTGCCTTCAGTTCAACCTTCATCTCGTCCGCGAAATCCCAGAGGAGTTCGATACACTGCCGATACCGGGGGCATGACCCGCAGTCCCCCTCGTGCTCGTACCAGACCTGCACCCCGTGTCGTGCCGATATGAAGACGATGGCATTCGCGTTGAACGGGACCGAGCGCCCGAAGAGGACGCCCTTCTCCGCATTCAGTTTCTCCACCTCGATCTGGTTCGCATGGGCCATCGCAAGAAGCGTCGCCTCCACCTTCCCGTCCATCGTAAGAAGCGCCCTCGAGACGGCCTGCCGGGATATCCGGAACCGCTCTGCGATGCGCACGTTGGGAGTGCCGTCCCGGCGGAGTCGCCAGAACTCGAACTGCCGGTCGGCCATGGGAAGGGACATGCGTCAACATATGGATGTTGACAATATATACTTTGTGCAGGGGAGCGATTCGCACCATCTCCAATATACCGGCACGAGGAAAACGATGTCATAATGCTCATTGTCCCTGCCCCCCAACGGTTGTTCAGGAGTCCTGACCCGTGCACCCTCCCCATCCATCCGCCGCCCCCTGCCACGAACTCATCAACCTCACCGTCTACCCGTGGGACCGGGACCGCTTCGGCGGCACGTGGGACGATGTCGCCGCCTTCTGCCGCCGCCACGGCTGTGCGGGCGTAGAGATGTACACCGGCTACGAACCGGCGCCTGCGGACATTCCGCCGGGCCTCGTCAGGGGCGTCCATCTCCCCTTCCACTCCGCATGGCCGGAGATGATGGAGGCGGCACGGGAGGAGGAACGGGCGGCCCGGACCACAGATCGCAATAATCCCAATAATCCCAATGATGCCTTCGCGGCCGGTGCCCTCGACCCCTCCTTCTTCCCCCACACCACCCACGCCTCGCTGCAGGCGGCCCTCCGGTGCCAGCTGGAACGGGCAGCCGATCTCGGGGCGGGCTACGCGGTCTATCACGTCGGGTACTACCACACGGCCGAGATGCTCACCCGGAGCTATGCGATGGACGACCGGGCGGTCTTGGAACGGGCCGCCTCGTTTCTCAACGAGCTCGCGAGCGCCT
>JBFFLM010000237.1:0-2845 GCA_041554835.1 Methanogenium sp. | reverse complement strand
TTTTCTTATGGAGCCGGATGAGAAGCCACGCCAGCAATAGCGGATAGAAGAGGTCCATATACATCACCGCTCCGGCGTTGTTTGGGGCGAAGTTCCCGTTCACCACCATCTCGTAGAGGTGGCCCAGCCCCGCACCGATGAGAAAGATACCGGTGCCGATGATCGTCGCGGCCCAGAAACCCTCGTCCCGGACCTTCGGGCAGAGGAGACCGACGATACCCATCGCAAAGTCCCACATACCGACCTCGCGCTGGAACGGGCTCCCCGTGGGCCAGCCGATCGACTCCGCCACCTGGTCGGGGACGACGAGGTGGCCGAACCCCGAGTAGGCCATGCTCAGGCCGAGACCCACGGCCAGCTGCCACATGAGAATGACTTCCAGCCGCGCCGCACCCCGGTATCCCTTCACCCGGATATGGATGAGAGCTGTCGCAAAACCGAGAAGAGGGAAGAAGAGCGGCCACAGATAGGCGGAAAGGTCCAGGATGGAGGGTTAGGGAAAATGGGTATTAAAGAGAGTGATATCGCCTTCGGGGCAAAAGCCCGGGAAGGGAAGAGCTATGGGGGAGGATCCTGCCGGGAGTGCTGAGACCTCCTGCTGGTGGAGCCATCCAAACATCTATTATGTATGCATATGCAGTAACATGTATGCAATCGACCTCGATCCGGATCCAGAAGGAGACCCGCGATCACCTGCAGCGCCTCAAGAAGCACCCCCGCGAATCCTTCGACGATGTCATCTCCCGCCTCATCGATGCGAGCGTCGACGACGAACCCCTCAGTGAGGAGACGCTTGCAACGATCGAACAGTCCCTGAAGGAATACCGGGAGGGCGTCTACTATACCCACGAGGAGATCCTTGCGGACCTGGGCGTCACCGAGGAGCCGAAGAAGCCTGAAAGAACCAAAAAATCCCGTGAAGATATGAAGGATGCCTGATGCGGTACCAGCTCCGGTATTCCTCCGCCGCCCTGCACGCCCTGAAAAAGCTCCCGCGGGAAGTCGCCCTGAAATTCGTCGCCGCATTCGGGGACCTCGCAGACGAGCAGGACCCCCGCCTGTACGTAAAACGGCTCCAGGGGACAGGCAACCCCCCGTTCTATTCCCTTCGCATCGGGCAGTACCGGGCCATCATGTCCATTATCGACGAAGTGATGGTGATTCATGTGATCGAGATCGGGCACCGGAGCGGTGTGTACAGGAAATTTTAAGGGACGCTATACTGGCCGTTCCCGACAATACCTCTCCCTCACCGTCCCCGTCACCTTCCCGGCGCACCGATTCCTTTTTTCTCTCGCTCCCACAACCTACCATCATGGATCCCCTCATCACCCGGATTCGCACCGACCTCAAAGAGCACGCCGACCCCGCCATCCGGGAGAGCTCGAAGCGCTTCTTCAGGGAAGAGATCCGGTGCTACGGGATGAAGACGAAGACCGCGTCTGCCATCGCGAAGACCTACTGGAAGGAGGTGAAGGGCCGCCCAAAGGAGGAGGTATTCGCCATCAGCGAGGAGCTCCTTGCCTCCGGCTACCTGGAGGAGTCCTTCATCGCCTCCTCCTTCACGGAGCACCTTGGCACCTTCGAGAAGCCCGACCTCCTCCTCTTCCGGCGCTGGATCGATGCGTACATCACCAACTGGGCCGCCTGCGACACCTTCTGCAACCACACGGTGGGGGACTTCATCGACCAGTACCCTGAGTGCATAGGCGAGCTGAAGAGATGGACGGAGTCGGAAAACCGCTGGATGCGCCGGGCGGCGGCGGTCTCTTTGATCGTCCCCGCCAAACGGGGGAGATATCTGGAGGAGGTGCTTGCAATCGCAGACCTCCTCCTCACCGATACCGACGACATGGTGCAGAAGGGCTACGGGTGGCTGTTAAAGGAGGCGAGCCGGGAACACCCGCAGGAGGTTTACGCATTTGTGATGGAAAAGAAACGGGATATGCCGAGAACGGCACTGCGGTACGCCATCGAAAAGCTGCCGAAGGATCTAAGGGCAGAGGCGATGAAGAAGGACTGGTAGCCACCGTACCGGTTCGGTCACCTCTCCTCTTCATTCCTTCTCACCTCAAACGAAACCTCATCCGCTCTTTCTTCTCTTATAGCCCATCCGCATTCAGGTATCCGGTCTTCACCGCACCACGCCAGAATTCCAAAACCTCCGGCAGGAATACATCCAGGGTTTCCATGATATTGAAGGCGAAATCGACAAACCCCAGTGGGTTTGCCGTGATGATCCCGCCGTCGCGTACACTCGGCGCATGTACATACCGGTCTTCACCCTGATACCCCGGGGCACGCTGTTTCAGCCACTCCTGCCCGCAGCTGGTGTGCCGGACGGTATCGAGAAACCCATGCTTTGCCAGAAAGAGGGTGCCGCCACATATCGCTGCTACCGGGATATTATTCCGGATGCAGTCCCGGATGATCGGGACGAGCGGAAGAGGATCATCATGCTCGTAGTGCGGTGAACCGGGAAGAATGACCATCGCCGCCCCGGTGAGGTCGACGGACGCAACATCAGCATCGGGAAGGATCGTGATGCCCCCTGATGTGGTGACCGGCTCTCCTGTCAGCCCGAATGTGATAATAGTGTACCCGCATTTTTTGGGGATGTCGGTATTGAGATTTGATATCATCGCTGTGGCAAGTGACGTCTCCCAGTCAGCGAGGTTCGGACATACATAGAGGTATACATTGTTGTTCATTGTATCACCATTTTGCTGATGATACTGTGCATCCCTTCCCATTAACGATTGATGAAGACGTAGTGAAAGTGATGAAGGCGGACTGGCAGGCACGGACCGGCAAACGAGGCGCATCATGCCAGAGGTGTATTCCG
>JBFFLM010000236.1:0-2849 GCA_041554835.1 Methanogenium sp. | reverse complement strand
GGCGGCATGAAGGTGTTCAGTCTTCCCCGGAGTTCGTCCGAGAGCGTGATGATCTCGATGCCCCAATCCTCCGCGTAATCGGAGGAAAGAACGGCAAAACCCCCCGCACTCGAGACGATGACCGCCCTGTTTCCTGCAGGGTAGCCTTCCGAGGCAAGAAGGCCCGCCACCCCGAAGGCTTCTTTGAGGGACCCTGCGGGAATGATCCCCGCCTGGCTGAAGGCGGTGTTATAGACTGCATAACTGCCGGCAAGGGAACCGGTATGTGACGACGCCGCCTGCCTGCCGATCGCTGATTTCCCTGCTTTCAGGGCGATGATCGGCTTTGTTCCGGATACCTTTTCTGCAAAGTTCATGAACTGGCTGCCGTTCAGAATCTCCTCGACGTACAGGATGACCGCCTTTGTCTCGGCATCTGCAGCCGCCATCATCAGGTAGTCCTCAAATGTGAGATCCGTCTGATTTCCCACGGAGATGACCATAGAGAGGCCGATCTCCTCTGCGAGGCTCCAGTCGACGGTGGTGGTGATGATGGCACCGCTCTGGGAGAGAAATGCGATGTGGCCGTGGCGTGGCAGCTTCGGATCAAAGGTCGCATTCAGGTTGAGGCGGGGGACCATCAGCCCGAGTGCGTTCGGGCCGGTGAACCGCATGCCGTATTTCTGCGCAATAGCTATGAGCTGTCGTTCCAGTTCTGCCCCTGCTTCCCCGGTCTCCCGAAACCCTGCGGTGATGATGATGGCAAGCGGTACGCCGAGGATTCCCGCCTCCTCCATGACCGACGGAACATGTGGTGGGGGCACGGCAATGATGACCGCGTCCGGCCGCTGGGGCAGACTGGAGAGGGACGGATATATGCGGTGCCCCAGCAGTTCGTCCCCTTTTACATTGACGGGATAGATGGTCCCCTCAAAGCTCAGAAGGTTCCGGAAGATCGCATACCCGAGTTTTGAGGGATCGGTGGAGGCCCCCACCAGGGCTATGGTGGAGAGGGAAAATATATCGACGTCCGGCGATGGTCGCTGCTCTTCAGGGACGCTTCCGCCGGGGGGAGCAAAGAGAAACCGTGCGTCAACGGCGCATCCCCTGTCTTCGTACAGGATGAAGGGATTGATATCGAACTCGACGATATCCGGTTCTTCCAGAAAGAGACGAGAAGCAGAAATAAGAGCATCCTCAAGGGCGGCGATATCCATTGGCGCCCTGCCCCGGTAGCCGGTGAGCAGCGGATATCCCTGAATGTCGCGAATCATGCCCTTGAGTTTCGCCTCACTTGCCGGAAGGATTCTCATCGCCACATCCTTCAGGAGTTCAACCATGACTCCTCCGATGCCGAAGGTGAGGACAGGCCCGAACGTGGGGTCGCGTTTTCCACCGATCAACAGTTCGATGCCGTTTCCCACGAGTTGCTGCTCGACGAGTATTCCTGTTATTCTGCACCCCTGCCTGAAGTTTTGTGCCGCAGCAACGATGGCAGCAAAATTCTGCCTGACCCGATCAGCATCGGTGATGCCGGTAACAACGCCGCCTGCATCGCTTTTATGAATGATGTCGGGAGAAACAATCTTCAGAACAACGGGAAAGCCAATCTCCTCAGCAGCCATTGCCGCCTCGTCAGGGGTGGTGGTGAGCGTATGGCGGGGGACAGGAATCCCATATTTTTGCAGAAGCGCGTAGCCTTCCGCCTCATTCAGAAGTGTTTCCTTGTTCATGGTCTTCAGATGAAGACAAGGAGGGACTGTGCAAAATGGTTTTCGTTGTCTTCAGGGAAGGTCCCTGAGTAGAATGTCCGAGTCGATGTCCCCCGCTTCGAATCTGCGTACCAATGTCACAATATCAGCGAGATAGACCGGTTGGTATCCGGTTACCTCCACGCTCACGTTGACGGTTCTTTTCGCTCCGGAAAAAAACGGATATTCATTGAGCCGGTTGTTGTGCGTATGTCCGTGAATAACCCACCCTGTCCATGAAGCCGGAACGTGTTTGGGGTTATGAACAAGCAGAAATTCTATTCCCCCGTAGCTGATGACGGCTGAATCTTCTGCCTCGGGGATGGAGGTGTCATGGTTGCCGCGAATCCAGACAATACTCCCGTTCAGCTTCGAAATGTACGACAGGTTCGTTTCAATATCCGCCTTGTAGGTAAAATCACCAAGATAGTACACCTGCCGGTCCGGTTCGAGGGATGCATTCCAGTTGCCTATCAGCACGTCATCCATCTCGGCCGTTGCACCGGGAGGAAACGGGCGGGAGTAGTAATTGATCACCCCGGTATGCCCCAGGTGCAGGTCGGCACTGAGTGCCGGCCCCCGGTCTTCGGGGTTTTCCGGGGGAGGGGGAGTACCTGGCGAATGTTCATATCCATGCACCCTCCGAAGCTGCCTGCAGGATTCTGCGAGGCATTCCCTGCAATTTTCATCGGCATGTTCGATCCATCTGCCCAGTGCCAGATCGTAGAGTCTCCATGGTGCTCCGTCTTTTAGGACGCGAACCCTCGTGATGTCGACCGGCAGAAGCAGCGGGCGTGCATACCCGGACGTATCGGAAGGGGTCCGGATGAATGCATTCAGGACTTTGTCCGTTCCTGAAAGGGGGAATCCGAGGCTCTTCGCGATAGCAAAAAAACGCCTGAACGAGCGCAGTTCGCAGATATCTGCTGTTGCATCCCCGGGGGACGGGATGGACGTTGTATCCGGAATTGCCTGCAGCCGCCCGGTAAATTCCGAAAGGGTACTTGTTTTGCGCAGTTCGACGACAACATATCGTTTCAGGAATGCACGGCGTACATTCCATCCTTCAAGGATGCCCCGGAGCGGTCCGGTGGATGAGAAGATATTCCCTAGTTCATC
>JBFFLM010000235.1:0-2861 GCA_041554835.1 Methanogenium sp. | reverse complement strand
CGGACCATGGACGACCCTCTGAACATCGTCACCGAACTGGAATGTGCGATGCCGGAAGAAGGGTAATGCGCTTCTCAGGGAATCGTCTGTGCATACGCATAGGCGCCGGCCCGGTTGTGCTGGTTGGCCACGATATAGTCGTGGAGGAAGATGTTCCTGTTCAGCTCATTCCTGAGTGATTCGTAGTTCTGAGAAAGTGCCCGATGCTCTTCAAGACCCGCCATATACTCTTCTTCCGTGTTTTTTTGTGCTGTCTCATTACCCATAGTCTCAGCAATCGTCATTGCATTCTGCATGGCGGAGAGTACGGTATCCCAGGTGAGAATTCCTTCCTGCAGGTCATCCATTCTTGAGCGGAGCACAGGGATAGCGGCCCGTGCCTCCATGGCCCTCCTGCCGAGATAGGTGGTCTCATCGGTTGCATGATAGGAGATGGTTCCGTTTCCGACCGGGATGATGACCGGGCTGTCGGTTATTGTCACATCCCCTCCGAGTGCTCCTGCGGGAAGCCCGATGAGGGAGTATTCGGTCGTCTCCGTATAGGCGTAGCCGCCATACCAGGCAAGCGCGTCGTCACTTCGTATGCCTGCAGCCGTATGGGCATCCTTGCGGAAGACAAGGACCGCCGCGTCGTATCCCTCATGGGCAAGGAGGCCTGCGAGAAGAATGGTCTTGTCATCGCAGTCCCCGGTGCCGAGAAGAAGCGTCTCGACCGGAAATTTCGGGGCGGGATTGTCAGGGGCGTGATCAAAGGGGATGGACTGCACGAAGACCGTGATCAGGTCTGCATACTCATCGGATGTCAGGTGTTCCCGGTTGCGGATCTCTCTGAGCGGGATGGCGGCTCCTTCATAGATCTGTTCCTGTGCTGCGTCACTGACAAAGGAACGGTAATACCCTGCAAGGAGGATCTCCTCGTCCGGTTTCCCGTAATAGGCGGCATACTTCGGTGTCGTGGCTGCCGCTTCGAAGACGGTGCGGTCAAGAGAGATGTCAATGGTCCGGATGGAGGCGCCGTAGGGAAACGTAAAGGAGACGTTTTCAAGGTAGGGGGTGTCTGTTTCCACCATGACCGACGGGTATCGTGCCTGGACCGTGCCCGGTGACAGGATGCCCGGTACAACAATTGCCATACACAGAACAACCGAAAGAAAGAGCAGTACCCAGAGAACCGGACGAACCCCCATATCCGAAGACCTCGCGTATCCCTTCTGGTACCTGTCCCTATATGGAGGTTGCGGTGATGGGGAGTACACCCGGGCGACGGGATGGGAAGCCGTGGTGCACCCCCTGCGGAGGTTACGGACGATCCTCAGAATGGGAATGACTAATAGCACAGGGTTGCAATTATGCTGTGCGACTGCCCCCTTACCGCCGGATGCGGGCCTGCTCTGTCCTGGTGGAAGGGGATGCAGCCCTCTGGCGGAGGGACAATGATATGAGTGCAATGCAGAAGATGAAATGCCAGATCTGCGGGCATGTATATGACCCGTCCAAGAAGCGGACAGATGTGGAACCAGGAATTGCATTTACGGATCTTCCCGATTCGTGGCGATGTCCTGTATGCGGTGCAGAAAAAAAGAATTTTAAGGAGACTGCCTGATATGGCAGCACGCGAAATCGTCCCGGACGTTTACAGTGTGGGGGTCATCGACTGGGATAGGGCTGTCTTTGACGAGCTGATGCACCTTACCGACGGGACCAGTTATAATGCCTATGTGGTACGGGGTTCGGAGAAGACCGCCCTTATCGACACCGTTGACCCTGCCTTTGAGGAGACGTATATCAGCAACCTGGTCCGGGCAGAGCTCACGTCGGTTGATTACATCGTCGTGAACCATGCCGAACAGGACCATTCCGGGTCGCTCCCGCTGGCACTCGAACTGTTCCCGCATGCAAAGGTGGTGACGACCGAAAAGGGGCGGGATCTCTGCTGCAGCCTTCATCATGTCCTCCCCGAACGTTTCATGGTGGTCGGTGACGGGGACACGCTCTCCCTGGGAAACAAGACGCTCACCTTCATGAGCACCCCCTGGGTCCACTGGCCGGAGACGATGATGACCTACCTTGAAGAGGATAAGATTCTCTTCTCCTGCGATCTCTTCGGTGCTCATATCGCGTCGAGCTCTATCTATGCCGGGGACTCCTGCAGGTTCTGGATGGCGGCACGGCAGTATTATGCGGAGATCATGCAGCCCTTCAGGTCGAAGGTCCGGGAGTACACCGGCCGCGTCCGGTCGCTGGGGCCTGCAATGATCGCCCCCAGCCACGGTCCCGTCCACCGCACCCCGGCAGGCATCCTCGATGCATATGAGGAATGGAGCTCCGACGAAGTCAAAAACCTCGTTCTCATTCCATATGTCTCGATGCACGGCAGTACCCGTGAGATGGTGGACCGTTTGGTTGACCTGTTAATCGAGCGTGGCATTGAGGTGCGTCCGTATGACCTCGGCCGGGTCGGGACCGGGGCGATTGCCTACGACCTCGTCGATGCGGCGACGATCATCCTCGGCGCTCCGACGATGCTCTTCGGTCCGCATCCCAAAGCCGCACATCTCGCGTTTATCACGAACCTCCTCAAGCCCAAGGCAAAATGGATTGGCGTTATTGGATCCTACGGGTGGGGCGGAAAGACCGTCGAAGATCTCACCGCAATGCTGGGCAAGGTGGATGCGGAGATGCTCGACCCCGTCTATATCAAAGGCAAATCCGACGAGGAGACCAATATCGCCATTGCACGCCTTGCGGCCGAAATCTATAAACGCCATCAGGATCATTCCCTCGTCTGAGGGAGAGATCCTATGGATGAGAAACTGATATTTTTCAAATGCAAGGGGTGCAGCGGCACCATTATGGCAATG
>JBFFLM010000234.1:0-2865 GCA_041554835.1 Methanogenium sp. | reverse complement strand
TGATTTGGTGCGGGGAGGATTAGGGGTTGTGGTTGTGATGGTGATGGTTGGGAGAGGAGAGGGAAACGGAGGAAAGGGGGGTGAATATATGCAAGGCCACTCCCGCCAGGACGGTTCATCACCTAATTTATGGCGGGTAACGTCCCAGAGACTACTATGGCATCACCACTTGTTGCAGTCATTCTCTCGTTTTTCATCCCCGGTCTCGGACAGCTCTACACCGGACAGCTGATGAAAGCCATCGTTCTCTTCGTCCTCGCCGTCATCTTCGGCGCACTCTCGATCATCTGGATAGGGATTCCGCTCTACCTTGTTGTATGGATATACAGCATGTACGATGCGTATGTGACGGCGAAGGGGGAGTGAGGAAAAGAGTGGGTTTCAGCGAATCTGTTAGCCGTAGGCTACACTATACCTGAAAACATTTTATTGAATAATTTTGATGGGTGGAGAATAGTGGAGTCTTTATATCGGCTCTTCTTACGAAAACCCCTTATCCAGCGTCTTCTGGCTCTCGATATCAAGGCCGATGACATAGACCGACTTGTTCTCCTGCTGGTATTTGTCGATCACTCGTGCAATCGCCTCGACGGCCGACTGGTCCCAGATATGGGAGGCCTGAAAGTCGATCTCAATTTTTTCAGGGTCGCCTGCATAATCGAAGAGATCGATGAAGGCCGTCATGGTGCCGAAGAAGAGCTGCCCGTGCACCATGTATATCTTCACCCCGTCGTCTCTCATGCTGGTGGACACCGATATCACCGACATCTTATACGCCATGGCAAGGGCGGCGAGCACCACGCCGGCGAGTACCCCCTTGGCAAGGTCGTGGGTATAGACGACGATGGCAATCGTTGCCAGCATCACGAATGCATCGCTTCTGGGAATTTTCGCGATATCCCGGACCGACTGCCACTCAAAGGTCCCGACGGCGACCATGATCATCACGCCGACGAGGGCCGCCATGGGGATCTGCTCCACGAGATCGCCAAGCACGATGATCAGGAAGATCAGGAAGAGTCCTGCCGTCATCGAAGAGAGCCGCCCCCGTCCGCCGGAGGTCACGTTGATGACCGACTGGCCTATCATTGCACACCCGGCCATCCCGCCGAAACAGCCGGCAACGCAGTTTGCAATGCCCTGCCCCTTCACCTCCCGGTTCTTGTCACTGCGGGTGTCGGTCATCTCGTCGATGATGGACGCCGTAAGGAGTGACTCCAGCAGTCCCACAATCACCAGCGTGACCGAATACGGAAGAATGATCAGGAGCGTTTCAAGGGAGAACGGCACCATCGGCAGATGGAATATTGGGAGTGACCGGGTAATCGTGCCCAGGTCGCCGACGCTCAGTACCTGCAGCCCCGTCCCGATGGCAATCGCCGTCATGAGAACGATGGCGACGAGAGGGGCCGGCACCGCCCGGGTAAAGCGGGGCAGCACCAGTATGATTACGATCGTTGCCGCCGCCATCGCATACACCGGAAGGGAGGCGCCGATCAGAAACGGTACCTGCGCCAGGAATATCAGGATTGCAAGGGAATTGACAAAGCCGAGGACGACCGAGTACGGGATAAACGAGATGAAACGGCCCACCTTCAGCAGCCCAAGAATGAACTGGACAACACCGGTCAGGATGGTTGCGGCAAGGAGATACTCAAGCCCGAAGTCCCGGACAAGCACCACCATCACAAGGGCCATTGAACCGGTCGCCGCCGAGATCATCCCCGGCCGCCCGCCGGCAATCGCTATCACGACGGCGATACAGAACGAGGCGTAGAGGCCGACCATCGGATCCACACCGGCGATGATGGAAAAAGCAATGGCCTCGGGAATCAGTGCAAGTGCTACGGTAATGCCGGCAAGAAGATCGCCCCTCACATTTGACAACCATTCGGCTCTGATCGTTTGCGCGTTCAAGAAATTGTTCCCCGTGTACCTGAAATAGTAATAATTTGTTGATTTTTCAGAATTATACCGGATAATCCTGGGTATTTTTCACATTTTATTGTAGTATGGACCAGGTGCATTTTCCTTAACAGCCGGCATGGGCTTATAAAGAGATCCCTGGATATGGGTTTTCCTGTCTGTCAATATCCTTCGCTGCGGGGACGGTTAATAATTCCGCAGGCAAAAAATCATGCCAGAAATGACGCTGTACAGGAATTCAGGGCATATCTACGAAAAATTATCGGGATAATTCAAAAGAACGGGTTTGGGGAGTCACGAACGTCCCTGATGCCTGAGAAGAACTGTGAAAGAGGCATCAGTCCTCCATGTTTACCCGGCAGATCAGAGTGGTGCACACGTTCAGTGGCCGGATCGCTATTTCTTTATAGGCGGTAAATCAGATTCTATCGCAAATTCGTTGACGGTCATGCACCAGAATGCCGTCTGGTGGTCGGCCGGTCAACAAACATCCTCCCCCTACGGATTTCGATCTTCCCACAACGAATGGCATGGCTTGTCGGCCGGTGCCGGTAGGATTTCCTGACAGGAGGATACCGGAGTAGCACTATCATGTATACAAAAATCCTGCTTGCAACCGACGGTTCTGAAAATGCACGGCGTGCGGCCGCTGAGGCGGCGGGTCTTGCACGGGAATTGTCCTCCCATGTTATTCTGGTCTATATCAACAATTCCCCGCCGTCCCAGTCAAGACTGGTAAAGGCAAATTTTGATGTCCATTCCATTCTTGAGGAGGACGCAAAATCCGAGATAAAAAATACCCTGGAATTCTTTGAAAAGGATGGTCTGCCGTACACGCTGAAGGTTGCAATCGGCGATCCCGCAGCTGAAATAATTGAGATTGCTGCAAAGGAAAAAGCCGACCTGATCATCATCGGCAGCCGGGGCCTTGGCGCGATA
>JBFFLM010000233.1:0-2868 GCA_041554835.1 Methanogenium sp. | reverse complement strand
GGGCACTCACCTCGTATAACAACGGGATGGGCGCGGTCGTCTCCCTGGTGCCCGACACGGTGATCACCGCCCGGTTCGGTGACGACGGTCAGGTGACCGGCAGTGCGGGGTGCAACAATTACTTTGCCGGGTATACGGCAATGGAAGGGTCGCTTACCGTCGGCCCCGCAGGAATGACGGAGATGTATTGCGAAGAGCCAGGAGGTGTGATGGACCAGGAGACGAGGTATCTCCAGGCATTGGAACGGTCCTCGTCCTATCAGATCCGTTCGGGAACGCTTACCATCATGGACGATGCCGGAACAACCCTTCTTGTCTACCTGTAACACTGTCTGACAGGAAGATCACCATTTTTTCCTTCTATAACCTCCGGGGGGACGAAGAGTACTGCACAGTCAGGCGAGGTCCGTCTTCCCCTCGCCCGGACGGACCTGAAAACGCATCAGTCTCTTATTTCTGAATAATGATGCCTGATAGCCCTGCCGAGAATCACGAGGAAGTAGGCCGCCGCGGCGATGAGGATGATCGTCGCACCCGAGGGGACATCCAGAATATACGAGAGCCATATGCCGGAGGTGGTGAAAACTGCACCGAGAAGAGTGGCATAGAGGATCATCGCCTTCATGCTTGAACTATATTCGCGGGCAATGGCAGCAGGAAGGGCGAGAAGCGCAATGACCAGGATGACGCCTACCACCTGGATCAGCATGACGACGGTCAGTGCCGTAAGGGCGATGATGGCGAGCATCAGTGCCCGTGCGGGCAGGTTCATCACGATGGCATACTCTTCGTCGAAGGTTACCGCAACGAACCGGTGGTAAAAGATGGTCACGGTGGCGACGATGATGCAGACCAGCAGTCCCATCAGGACGAGGTTTTCGAACGGGACGAGGAGGATGTTGCCGAAGAGGTAACTGAACAGGTCCGGGGCAAAGCCTGGAGAAAGGTAGATGAAGAGGATGCCGAGGGCCATGCCCGACGCCCATACGCCAGCAACGAGGGTGTCGAGATGCTGGTGTGCCTGGTTCCTGAAGTGGCTGATGATGCCCGCCGTCCCGAGGGAGAAGATGGTGGCTCCGAGGATGGGGTCGATGCCCAGGTAATACCCGAGACCGATGCCCCCGAATGCCGCATGGGAGATCCCGCCCGCAAGGGAGACCATTCGTTTGACCACGATGAAACTGCCGATGAATCCGCAGGCGATGCTTGCAAGTATCCCAGCTATAAGGGCGTTTCTGAAGAATTCATACCCGATTGCCTCCAGGATCATCTGCGGTTCTCCTCCTTTATTTCCTCTTCTTCCATCTCGTCATGATGCCGGAAGACCCGGTGCGGGATGCCATGGGCGATCAGGTCAACCGGACACGGATAGACGGCACCGATCATCTCATCGGTGATCTCCCTGGCGTCATGGGTGAAGATACGGCGGTTCAGGCAGGAGACGGTGGTGATATCGGGGGAGAGCGCCCCTACATCGTGGGTGACGAGCACGATGGTCATCTCCTTTCTCAGGTCCTCGATGATGTCGTAGAAATGGGTCGCCGTCGGGGTGTCGACATAGACGGTCGGTTCATCGAGCAGCAGGACGCGGGGACGGCCCACCAGCGCCCGGGCGATGATAGCCCGCTGGCGCTGCCCTCCTGAGATGTCGGCGATTTCCCGGTCGGCGATGTCTGTGATACCCATGGTCGCGAGGGCCTCATCGGCGGCGGTATAGTCCTGGGGGCCATAGTTCAGTTTCTTTTCCGTATGGCCGAGTCGTCCCGACAGCACCATCTCCCGGACCGAGATGGGGTAATGGAAATCAAAGGTCCTAAACTGGGGGACGTATCCGAGATAGCGGCGGTTTTCCAGGACACTCCCGCCGAGAATCCGAACAGACCCGGCATGCGGTTCCAGCAGGCCGAGCATGATCTTGAGAAGCGTGGTCTTTCCGCCGCCATTGGGGCCGATGATCGCATGGAATTCTCCTTCATGGATATCGAGGGAGATATCATCGAGTACGGGATGCCGGTTGAACCGGAAGGTGACGTGGGAGAGTTCGATTACAGGCGTTGTCATGGATATCAGAGGGAAGTAACCGCTTCAGCCATACGGTGCATCGCTGAGAGGTAGTCTTCTTCGAGGGAGCTGATATAGATAATCCCGCTCCCTGTTTCACGGGCAATGACGTCGGCACTCCGGGTGGTCTGCTCCGGTGATACAATGATGGTGCTAATCTCCTCCTCCCTGGCACGATCGATCATAGCCTGGAGATGTGCGGGGGAGGGTTCCTTGCCGTCCTCTTCGATGACGATGAGATTGAAGTCGTATTCACGGGCAAAGTATGCCCAGGCCGGGTGGTACACCATCACCGGACGAACATCTCCGTTCTCAAGGGATGCACGGATCTCTGCATCGAGTGTTTCCAGCCGGGTGACATATTCCTCAGAACCCTTTGAAAAATCTCCGCTGTATTGGGGATAGAGACGGCTGAGTTCCTCTTCGATGGTCCTGACCATCCGTTCTGCATTGGCAGGAGATGTCCAGATGTGCGGGTCGGTGCCGATGGTATCGGCATCATCCCCGGAGGAGATGAGAGTAATACCTTCGGAGGTATCAATGACCGCCATATCCGGGTTCATCGCCATCATGCGGTCCATCCAGAGGTTCTCAAATTCTATGCCCGACCCGACCATGACATAGACATCGGTGTCTGCAAGCGACCTGAGCTGTCCGGGGGTCGGTTCATGGGTGTGCGGGCTTGCCCCCGGAGGGACCATGACCATGACCGAGACCCGCTCGCCGCCGACTGCCTCGAGTGGAACCTCCGCGGGATGTTCGACCCGGCGGAGTGGAACGACTGGGACCCGAACTTCACCGGCGTCG
>JBFFLM010000232.1:0-2877 GCA_041554835.1 Methanogenium sp. | reverse complement strand
ATAGATAGTATTGTTGTATACGGTCATGGGGCGGAAAAAGGCATCCTGATCGATCTCCTGAAATCCGCCGGGTCCGGAGTACTGTATTTGAACCTGGCCGTTGAGGGAGAGCACCGAGGCATGATCTGCCTGCGCATCATACAGACCTGTCGTCAGGTTTGTTGCCCCGGGGCCAGCTATGGTCAGGCATGCCGCGATGTTTCCAGTCAGTTTATTGTAGGCAGATGCAGCCATTGCCGCGTTTTCCTCATGGCGTACGACAATATATCTGAGAGAATTATTTTTTCGCAGGGCGTCTACCAGGCCGAGAGACGAAGTTCCGGGGATACCGAAGACAAATTTCACCCCCCATTTATGCAGTTCGGCGATGATTACATCAGAGACGGTCTGTTCAGAGTCTGCATGAACATCAGTGGCATCAATTTTTTCAAATGCACTTTTCGGTGCACCACATACGGGGCAAGTCCAATCGGATGGGATGTCCGGAAACCTGGTCCCTGGTATAATCCCTACCGATTCTTCACCCTTCTCTTCATCATAGATATATCCGCATACCTTACATCTCCAGCCTGACATGCAACCCCTCTTCTACTCCTGACTGTCATGAAGAGAAGATAAAATTATTGTCCGGGGGGGTGGCTAATACATCGTGCCATTACTCCGACGGCATAGGTTCGGATTCAAGCATTAGAGTTCCGAAGATGACTTTTTCCAATATTTGTGAGGTATATTTGATTTTCTGCATCTCATCGATATTTTCGTATCGGTGGATATCCGTATATATCTGGAGACGGACGAGGCCAAAATGGAAATGATCCAGTTCTTCTGCGCTCAGGCTTATCGCCTTGTGATAAATCGGCTCAATGGCTAGTGGGAGTTTGTTGACATTCTCGAGACATGGAATGATATCGGAAAAGATTGCAAGTTGCTCTCTCCCACCAGAGAGGATAAGCATGAAGTCCATAGTGTAATTCCTGCTTTTGCATTACTTATGTCTTTCAAAAGAATCAGTCGCAGGACAGGGAAAAATTGTGTGGTACCCCTAAAGGGGAATGCATTTACCGGAAATCAATCACTCTTCGTTCTTAATCTGGTTGAGGATATTATCCATTACCTCATCAACCTTTTTCCACGTTATCTCGTGCTGCTTGTCACCTGATTTTCTCAGGACAAACGGTCTGCCTTCGTCGCCGGCCTTTCGCATCTCCGGGTCAAGGGGTATGGCACCGAGGAAGGGGACTCCAAGGTTTTCTGCCGCTATCTTACCCCCTCCTTCTCCGAAGAGGTCGATTGCTTCACCACAGTGAGGGCAGACCATGCCAGACATATTTTCCACAATGCCGAGCACTTTGTACCCAAGCTGGCGGACAAAGGTTACCGCCTTGGTAGAATCGAGGACTGCAACATCCTGGGGAGTCGTGACAATGACCGCTCCGTCAATATTGGGGGCAAGCTGTGCAACTGAGAGGGCTTCATCACCGGTACCGGGCGGAAGGTCAACAATTAGATATTCCATGTCGCCCCAGTTGACATCTTCAAGAAACTGACGTATTGCGGTAAATTTCATCGGACCACGCCAGACAACAGGAGAAGAGGTGTCCGGTAGAAGGAATGCCATGGATACGACACCCAGTTTGCCTGTGATCTGAACCGGTTCGATTCTCTTTCCATCGTATGACTGGAGTCTCTTCTCCTCAACCCCAAGCATTTTTGGGATATTGGGACCGTGAATGTCAAGGTCGACAAGACCGGTATTAAATCCCTTGTTTGCAAGGGACATGGCAAGGTTTGCGGCGACCGTACTCTTTCCAACTCCTCCTTTCCCTGACAGGACTAAAATGACGTGTTTTACGTTCATTTTCACCTTTTCTGTCATAGGATTGTTCTTTTTCGGATCGTCACATGATGATGCGCTTGTGCAATTTTTGCAGTTTCCGTCGCATTCCTGGGTCTGTTTTGCAGAATTCTCAGCCATTGCATCTCTCCTGAAATTATTCCCTTTCAGAATTGTAGTAAAATGTTTTCATTTACGGGTGATAAACCTATACTTGGTTTCAATTCTAAATTGCATCGAGGGGAATATTTCGGACAAATCTCAGATCCCTTACCCCGGGGGGATTGTCCTTTCATCTTTTTTTTGGGTCGGTTTGATATCGATGACAACCGTCCCGTCAATTGCATCAATTCCCCTGACAGTCAGGAAGCGTCCATTGTGGGAAACAAGTTCAACCTCCTCCAGGGCAACCGGATTCGGTCTCGCCGGCGATCGTGTTGAAAAAACGCCCCGCGGTTTGGTGTTGCCCGGAGGGAGCACGGTTAACAGATCGCGTTCAGCGCGATCAAACCAGCACTGAACAATTAGTTCCTGGCCTTCACTGAGGCCGTTAAGTCCCTCCTCATACTCAGGGAAGAGTTCGATGGTGGAAATATCTGTTTGCAGGCGTCCCTGATGCGGGGCTTCCTTGAGCGTCTTATATGGAGAATGCACGATGCCTATGGGAATTAACTCGATTAATGCAAATTTTTGGGATGTTGCAGGTATTGTGGGAATTTTTTGTTGTTTAGGTTGTGCCTCTATCTCATCGAGGGCCTGATTGCATTTTGCATCAGCAATGGCGATGAAGGGGTTGGACCTTGGTACATGGGTAAACGATGACGATTCAAACCGCTCAAGCAGCTTTTTCACCCTGGCAAAACGCTCCTGGAGGCACCTGTCACGAACTTTGTATTCCCCGTTAATCTGACGGACCACAAGCTGGCTGTCGGAATAAATATTGATCCTTTTCCACCCGCTCTCCACTGCTTTTTCAAGTGCATGGATGATAGCGGTGTATTCGGCCTGATTATTTGTACAGATTCCTGCAAATTCCCCCGTTT
>JBFFLM010000231.1:0-2888 GCA_041554835.1 Methanogenium sp. | reverse complement strand
GGACGGCCTGATAACCGTTCTTCTCCTGGGCATTGCCTTTGCCCTCATCCGCCGCCGGTACTCCACAACGGTGAGCGCCGTCACCCATACCGTCTATGATCTCGTGCTCCTTGCAGCACTCATGGCAGGCATCGTCTTCTGAGCACCGGAAGAGAAAAATTAAAATTAAAAAAGAGAAATCCGCCTATTTTTCTGCAATCGTTTTGAGAACAGCCTTTATCTCCCTCAGTTCGGCCAGGACTTCCCCTGAGTCCATCCCGGCGGGAGAGGGGGAGGGGCGCTCCTGTGCAGATTCCGCACCGCCGGTCACCGCGGCAACGGGGGGGCGCTCACGCACATACCCCATGATCATGTCCCGCAGGGGGGCAGGGTCGGCGATGCCGTTGAGCCGTATCTCCGCCGTCGCCTTGGCCGAGTATCCGGCGGTCTGGATCCGAAGATCAGAGATCCCAAAGAACCGCATGACCGGTCCCTGCAGGATATCGACATTCGTGATCCGGTTGTAGGGGACGATGCCTGTCTGGCGGAACCAGACCCCACGGCGCCAGGCAATCTCAGTCTCGTTCAGGTTGTAGACCACCGTATCGAAGTAGAGGTGTGCCCAGAGGAGGCTGAACCCGACCGCCGCGATAAGAATGATAATCCCGGCCGCAAGGCCATAGAACCCGAACATCGCAAGAGGGAACACAATAAAGAGGAGGATGAAGAGGACGAAGACGGGGGTCACGACAGAGAGATAGGTCCGATAGGCTGGTTCGGGCCCAAAGTCCCCGCCAATGCGGATTGTACCAGTCATGGATAGTTCTACATCCCGCAGAGCAAAAGAGGTTTTGTGGGCGGAAGAGAAAAACGGCGGGTGCACAAAAAAGAGGGCCGGCCCCTCCCTCCGGAGTGCCCGGTGAAGGCAAAGCCGTCCAACCCCTTCCCGCTCTGTTCATCAGGTTAAGCCAACCCTCTGCTCTATACTCACGCAGGCCAGATATTCTGTCAGTGCCCATGAACGAGACACCGGATGCATACCGGGTGCATGCCATCAGGAGCGGGACGTCCAATGCCTACCTCCTCGCCGGCAGCACCGGCACCATTCTCATTGACACAGGAAGCTGCGGTGATATCGCCCGGTTCGGGGAGCAGCTTGCAGCGGCGGACATCCGCCTTCAGGACATCACCCTTCTCATCCTCACCCACGCCCACTACGATCACGTCACCCTTGCGGCAGACATCCGGGAGCATGCCGACTGCCGCATACTCTCGCACGCCGCAGCGTCGCCGTTCCTGAAGCAGGGTCACACCCCGTTTCCCCGCGGAACAGGCCTTCTCACCAGGGCAGTCTCCTCGACGGGAACCCGGTTCTTCCCCCGCAAAGGATACTTCAGGGCCCTTTCGCCGGACATCACCATCACCGGACGCACGTTTCTCGGGGAGTACGGCGTCCCGGTGACGATCCTCCCGACACCAGGGCATACGGCAGGCTCCCTCTCGGTGCTCACCGGCGCGGGTGATGCCTTTGTCGGAGATGCCTGCTTCCACATCCTCCCATGGACCGTCTGCCCGCCCTTCGCAGACGACCCGGCAACCCTTGCGGCAAGCTGGCAGCGCCTCCTTGCAGAGGACATCGTCACCTTCCATCCCGGCCACGGCTCCCCCTTTGGCTGCGACCTCCTCGAGCGCTCACTCTCAAAACTGCAGAAGAAAGCCTGAATTTCCCATTTTCCCGTACCGTCACGATTATGGCACCACCAGTGCAACGACTCCATCATCACACAGGAGACCCGTGCAACCATGCAGTACAGGACGATGCCCTCCGGGGGTGACCGCCTCTCCGCCCTCGGGTTCGGGGCGATGCGGCTTCCCCTGAAGGAGAAGAAGATAGACGAGGAACGGGCGACCCGCCTGATACAGGACGCCATCGACGCAGGCGTCAACTACATCGACACCGCGATGCCCTACCATAACGGGGAGAGCGAGAGCTTTCTCGGGAGGGCACTCGGGGACGGCTACCGTGAGAAGGTGTTTCTGGCGACGAAACTTCCTCCATGGTCGGTACAGACCCGCGAGGACATGGACCGCCTCCTAGCAACACAGCTTGCAAAGCTGCAGACGGACTATATCGACTACTACCTCCTCCACAGCCTCACCCGCCAGAGCTGGGAACGGATGCGGGACGCAGGGGTCATCGAATTTCTCGAAAAGGCAAAAGCGGAAGGAAGGGTCCGCCACATCGGGTTCTCCTTCCATGACACGACAGAGGCATTCAGGGAGATCGTCGATGCCCATTCCTGGGACTTTTGCCAGATCCAATACAATATCCTCGACGAATGCCACCAGGCAGGCACCGCCGGGCTTGAATATGCCGCCGCCCGCGGCCTCGGGGTCATCATCATGGAACCCCTCCGGGGAGGTCACCTGGCCCGAAACGTTCCGGACGAGGTGCATGCCATTGAGGCGGAGGCGTCGGTGTCCCGCAGCCCTGCCGAATGGGCACTGCGATGGGT
Source organism: Methanogenium sp. (assembly GCA_041554835.1). GTDB lineage: Archaea > Halobacteriota > Methanomicrobia > Methanomicrobiales > Methanomicrobiaceae > Methanovulcanius. The sequence goes on along the minus strand of JBFFLM010000231.1, from coordinate 393 downwards.
CTGGAACCGCCCGGAAGTGACCGTCGTCCTCTCCGGGATGAACGACGAGATGCAGGTCCGGGAGAACATCCGCACGGCAGAAGACGCCTTTTCGGGGTCGCTGTCGGAGGACGAGCTTTCGATGATGGCACGGGTCCGGGACGTCTACCGGGCACGGATGCTGGTCGACTGCACGGGGTGCGGCTACTGTATGCCCTGCCCCTTCGGTGTCGACATTCCCGGCTGCTTTGCCCATTACAACAACTACGGGCTCTTCGGCAAAGACCCGGCCTTCCACTATTATATCGGGCAGATGGGTGGCATCATGGACAAAGAGAGTTATGCAGGGCTCTGCCGCCGGTGCGGCAAGTGCGTGCAGACCTGCCCCCAGCACCTCCCCATCCCGGACCTCCT
>JBFFLM010000230.1:0-2891 GCA_041554835.1 Methanogenium sp. | reverse complement strand
GTCATCGGGAGCATCCAGGCGGGCGAGGTGATCAAGTACCTCACCGGCACCGGCACGCTTCTTACCGACCGGCTCCTGCTCTGGAACGGGGCGGAGGCCACCTGTGACGTGCTCCCGGCCCCCCGCGAACCGGCCTGCCCGGTCTGCGCCCACCTGTATACGACGGAGGAGACCAGACAATGAACATTACCATCCGTGCCTTTGCACGGTTCAGAGAAGACTTCGGCGAGAGAAACGAACTTACCGTCGGGGAGTCCTGTACGCTGCCGGCGGCGCTCAGGGAACTTGTCGCCCGCAAAGGGCATGCGGACACCCTCTTCGAGGAGGACGGCAGCATCAGGGACTTCGTCCTGGTCATGGTGGGCGGCAGGCGCCTCGCACCGGAGGAGCGGGCAGCCTGCGTCCTCGCGGAAGACGACGAGATTATTATTTACCCGCCGGTATCGGGAGGATAAGACGATGATTGCCATACAGGAAGAGGATATCGACATCGCGGCGCTCATCGCCGCAGCGAGACGCGACAGCATGGGCGCCCAGGTCGTCTTCGTGGGGACGGTCCGCGACGACGGCATCGAGGCGATCGAGTTCGAGGCGCATGCCGCAATGGCGCAGAAGGACCTCGAGGAGATCGCCGCCGAGGCGACGAAGACCTACTCGCTTCACTCGGTGGACATCATCCACCGGACGGGGACCCTCCCGGTGGGGGAGACGATCGTCGTGATCATCGTGGGCTCCGGCCACCGCGACGAAGGGTTTGAAGGGTGCCGCTTCATCCTCGAACGGATCAAGGAGTTCGTGCCGATCTGGAAGAAGGATATCGCGGGCGATACGACCCGCTGGCACCACTGAACGTTTTCATTCCCCTTTTTTCATTGTTCTTTTTTTCCCAGCCAGACCGGCCCTGCAGATCAGACGGGCTTTCGTTCATCCGTCTGCACCAGACATCCGGGCTCTCCGGTACCCCGGCATGGCAGCGAACATGCCATCTAAAAATTTATCATGACCGGAGGGCGGCCGTGCCGCCCTCTTCGTCCCCCGGTTCCCCGTCCCCTGCCGCCGGCCCGTACTTCCCCAGGAAGACCTGGTAGGAGGCGGCGATGACCGCAAGGGCAAGGGGGCCGTACAAAAACCCGATCACGCCGAGGACGGCGATACCGCCGAAGAAGGCGATGAAGGTCAGCACCGCGTTCATCTTCGAGCGTTTCCCCATCAGGACGGGGCGGAGGTACCAGTCGGGAATGGCGCAGAGGAGCGGCCAGCCGATGACGAGGATGAGGGCAAGCCCCCGCAGGTCGCCTATCGCAAGGGCGTAGACCGCCAGAAACGCGATGATGACGACAGGCCCGAAGACCGGGATGAGGGCGAATATGGCGCTCGTCACCGACCAGAACATCACGTGGTCGTAGCCGAGCAGGGTAAAAAAGGGGATCGCCGCGATAAAGACGATGAGTGCGATTGCCACGTGGACGATGAAGAGGGAGTAGAGGGTGTCGACCACCGTCACCCGGATCGTCCCGAACCCCGGCCGGGAACGGAGGGGTATGCGGGACCAGACCTGCCCGTAGACCTGTTCCCCGTAGAGGGTGAGGAGATACTGGAAGAGGAAGAGGATCATCGCCATGATCGCATAGTAGGCGCTCTGCCCGAGGATCTCCCCGATATTGCTGCTCACCGATTCGATGATGCCGTCGATCATCCCCGGAATATCGATGATGCCAAAGATCGCCTGCGCCAGTTCGCTGTCCCCGACCATCCAGTCGAAGATGGTATTGAAGAGGTACTGGATATACGCGATATTGCCGGCGATCGTCCCGAAGGAGACGAAGAGGACGGCGGCAAGGGCGAGGACGACACCGGCGGTGATGACGAACGAGGAGAGGGCAGGGGCGACGCGACGGGAGAGGATGCGCTGATACGGCACGAGGACCGTCGCAAATGCCGCCGCGATGATGAAGACGTTGATCAGGGGAAAAAAGACGATCAGGACGGTGAGCATCAGCGCCGCGATGACGCCGATGAGAAGCCAGTCCTGTCCCTCGGGGAGTGCATTCATTGCAGAGATGTCTCATCCGAACAGAATTTAATCATTGTGCAGACGGGACCCGTCGGCCCCCTCCGCTCCCTGCGGCGACCGCATCCTTTATCCGTGATAACGGGCATTAGCTGCTCGTACCGGCTTTGCCAAAGGAGACATGACCGATGGATGAAGGATGGATGGTGACGATGACCATCAAGATGCGGGTCAGGGGTGCCAGTACACGCGAGGAGGCGATCTCCTCGGCATCGATGCGGATGGAGGATGCCATCCGCACCCACGTGGACATCCCCTACAGCGTCGACGCAAAGCGCATCGCCCCCTTCGAAGAGGAACCGCTCTTCGGACGGCGGTGGTACTGAGACCGTAGCCGATCGCCCGGCAGGGTCCGCCACACTCTTTTACTGGATGCCATGCCGCCGAGCGGTCGCACCGTCTCTCCTGCCGATGCTCAGCAGGCCCCGCCGTCCGGCAGGACCGTCCTTCAGGCAAGAATCGATACCGTCGTACTCACCGGGGGGATCAGTCGCGAGATGGTCACCGGCGCACCGGTCGGCGGACACACCTCTATCGTCAGCCGCTGCCCCCCGGCAAGCCCGGCCCCCTCCGGGAGACGGGCGATGATCGTCCCCTGCTCGCCGCCCGCAAGATAGAGGGGCGATGCGGGATCGCCGGTCTTTGCATGGATGCACCACTCCCCCGGACCTGCCGGGGAGGAGAGGGGGCTTGCCGGACGAAGGGTCGCAATCATCTCGTCGGAGCTTGCCGTGAGGATGAGCCCTGCGAGGTCGACGCCCTCGCCCGCGGCGCCGGTGCCCAGGGTTAACCATATCTCATCGATATGCCCGTCGCCGTC
>JBFFLM010000229.1:0-2907 GCA_041554835.1 Methanogenium sp. | reverse complement strand
CACTAATCACGATTTGAATTATTTGTGTCGGTGGTGGTGAGAGGATCTGTAAGCATCCATGCCAAGACGGTGGATGTCTAAAACCGTAATTACTATTCATTATCTCCTTCTCTAATCTCCTGATATACGCCGAAATATCCTTTCTTCGTGCATCAATACCGCTCATAGAAATTGGGTCCGAACATAGCCTCCCGAAACGGTTCGAATACTATAATCTCAAAAAGTTTGAATAACACCCGGATTCTTGAAAAGCTATGAATAATAGGAAAAAGCCTCAGGCGAGATTTGAACTCGCGACCTCGTCCTTACCAAGGACGCGCTCTACCGGCTGAGCCACTGAGGCACCGCAAAAAGTGCACTACAGAGTGGCATTGCCACGTATAAAAGAGTATTGAAATGGATAGCGGAATCGGTCCCGTTCCTGACCGGTTCATGCCCGATTGCGCGGAATACCATCATTGCACGCGTCATTTCAAGTGGTTTTTTATGGCGTCCATGCTGGTAAGGGCGCCTGCCAGGTCCCGCACCTCGATGATGCAGCGGGCGCGGTTTTTGTGCAGTTGCCTGAAGACGGGGGCAAAGTCGATCGTCCCCTCGCCGACCGCGAGGTGCTCGTCGAGGTGTCCGTGGTTGTCGTGCAGGTGGAGATGCGTGAAGGGAACCGCCAGAAACTCCTCGAGGCAGTCGTTCATGTGGGCATGGCCCACGTCAAGGCAGAACCCGAAGCCGTCGATAAGCGGGAGATCCTCGGGCGTCGTCAGGAAGAAGTAGGGCCACCGGGGCATGTTCTCGACGGCAAACGTCACCCCCATATCCTGTGCATATCCCCCCAGCTCCTCGAGCGAGAGCCGCATCCGGGCGCCTGCGCCGTCCCTTCCCCCTTCCCAGGAGGCGTAGCCGGGGTGGATGACGACCGGCGCATTGACCTCGGCAGCAATCGCAAAGGAGGCCGCGATCACCTCCACGCTCGCCCGCCTGATGGGAGGAAGCTGGCTTGCGATATTGACGCCCTTTGCCGGGGCATGCAGGGAGTAGTCGAACGGATACTGCTCGAGAAGACCGGCGGACTCGAGATAATGGAGCCCGTCGTCCATCACCTCCACCACGTTTGTTATCGGCGCGAGCTGTTCGAGTGCATCTTCCAGCGGCACCTGGTGGAGACAGTTCGTCGAGATACCCAGCATGTATGAGAATATCGGAGGAGGGCCAAAAAGGTTTTCGAGATTACAACCATCAGACGAAAGACCACCGGGCCACCTCCTGCAGACACCACCCGCCCATAAAGGCAGGAGACGGGCATCTAATGAACAGGGGAAAAAGGCTCCTCATTCACCGGGAAAAAAGGCAGGGAAAAAACAAGGAAATAGAGGGGAATGGATCACTCCCGCATGTGCACGTCCATCTGCGGGAAGGGGATCTCGATGCCCGCCTCGGCAAACCGGCGGTTGATCTCGGTATTGATCCAGTCCTTGATCTCCCAGGACATATTGAACTTCTTTGCCCAGATGACGATCATGAAGTCCAGGCTCGACGCCCCGAACTCAAGGAAGAATACATTCGGCCGCGGGTCGTCGATGATGTAGGTGGAATGCGCCACCGCATGATCGCATATTTCGAAGAGGATCTTCTTGACCAGGGCGATGTCCGACCCGTACGCAACCGAGACGGGGAGCTTGATCTTCAGCTTGATGTCCGGCATCGCGTAGTTGGTGACGATCGTGTTTGCGACCTTCGAATTCGGGATGGTGAGCAGCTGATAGTCCAGCGTCATGATCCTCGTACTCCGCGGGCCTATCGAGATGACGTCGCCCAGATTGCCTTCAATCAGGATCCGGTCCCCGACCGCAAAGGGCTTGTCCACGAGAATCACGGCACCACCAAAGAAGTTGGAGATGAGATCCTGGGCGGCAAGCGCAATCGCCAGACCGAAGATCCCTCCCGCGGCGATGAGCGGCGTGATATCGATATCCAGGTACGACAGGATGATGAGTATCGCAATGAACCAGATGATGTAGCGCGCTGCAACCTCGAGGATATCGATGATCTTGTCATCGATCTCGTTCTCGGTCTGGTCAGCCATCCACCGGCCGTACAGCCGGATGAAGTTCTGGACGAATATCGAGACGACCCAGCCCCCGAGCAGGATATAAACGGCATTCAGATATTTGCTTTCGAGAATCCACGCATAATCCGGAGGAACATCAATATATCCTAGTGCCAGGAAGAATGTCAGGATAAGTATTCCGACGATAATCGGTTTTCCGAATGACAATACCAGGATATCGTCAAATTCCGACTCGGTCAGGTCCGCTTTATTCCCCAGCCAGCGGAAGAGCCGACCCACTCCCCAGGCCGCGATGATCCCAAAGGCGATGATCACCGTGGCAATCCAGATATTCGACATGAAGAATAGTCTTTTTGCATAGGGATTAAAAATTATGTTTAAATGACTGGCGGAAAGGAGATCGCTCAGGCCCTGCGAGACGAGGTTGACAGGGACTATACCTTCATGCATATCTGCGGAACACACGAGGCGTCCATTGCACGGTCGGGGCTAAGAAGCGTGCTTCCGGAGCGGCTGAAGATCGTGATGGGGCCGGGCTGCCCGGTATGCATCACCCCCCAGGGGGAGATCGATGCCGCACTGGAACTTGCCGAAAAGGACTGCATCATCGCCACCTACGGCGACCTCATCCGGGTGCCGGGGACGAAGGGCGCTCTCGAGTCGGTGGGCAAGGACGTAAAAGTCGTGCAGGGGGTTCACAAGGCGGTCGAGATTGCCGAGAAGACCGACCGCGAGGTGGTCTTCATCTCGGTCGGCTTCGAGACGACGGCCCCGACGGTCGCGGCGACGCTCCTGACAAATCCCCCGGAGAACTTCTCCATCCTCTCCTGCCACCGTTTCGT
>JBFFLM010000228.1:0-2925 GCA_041554835.1 Methanogenium sp. | reverse complement strand
GGGACGCCCCTCTACCATATGAAACGGCTCGGCGAGGAACTCGGTATTAAAGAGCTCTATGCCAAGCATGAAGGGATGAACCCGTCAGGGTCGTTCAAGGACCGCGGCATGACCGTCGGTGTCTCGATGGCCCGGCAGCTCGGGATGAAGACGGTGGCCTGCGCAAGCACGGGCAATACCTCGGCAAGCCTCGCCGTCTACGCGGCAAAGGCGGGAATGCCGGCGGTCGTTCTTCTGCCCGCGGGAAAGGTCGCCCTCGGGAAGGTTGCACAGGCCCTGATGCACGGTGCCAAGGTAATCGCCATCCGTGGCAACTTTGACCGTGCGCTGGAGATGGTGCATGAGCTCTGCCTCACCGACGGGCTCTATCTCCTGAACTCCGTCAATCCCTACCGGCTCGAGGGGCAGAAGACCATCGGGTTTGAGGTAATTGATCAGCTGGGCGATGTACCGGACAGGATGGTGCTCCCGGTCGGCAATGCCGGCAATATCTCCGCGGTGCACAAGGGCCTTGGGGAGTTCATCGAACTCGGGTTCATCGACCGGATGCCGATGATGACCGGCATCCAGGCGCAGGGTTCGCGTCCGGTCGTCGATGCGATCGAACAGGGCCTCGACCCCCTGATTCCGCAGAAGGACCCCGAGACCGTGGCGACCGCCATACGCATCGGGGCGCCGGTGAATGCGGAGAAGGCGCTGCGGGCCATCCGTGAGACCGGCGGAACGGCCGAAGCGGTGACGGACGAGGAGATCCTCGCCATGCAGCGCGACCTCGCCAGAAAGGAGGGTATCGGGGTCGAACCCGCCTCCGCGGCATCGGTTGCAGGCGTGAAAAAGCTCGTCGAAATGGGAGTCATCGACCCCGACGAGCGGATTGTGTGTGTGGTGACCGGGCATCTTCTCAAAGACCCGGAGACGGTGATCAGGCAATGCGAACCCCCGACCGAGATCGATGCGGATATCGCATCGTTGCGGTCAGTCTTGCGCTGATCCTTCTCGTCCAGGGCGCAGCAGCCCTGGACGCGACCTTCGTCGTGGGAGAGAACGGCACCTGGTATCACGGGGACGTGATGGTCGAGGGGGTCTCCTCATACGAGTTTTCCGAGCCCGGGGTTCTCGGGGAGTCCGTGTCGATCGCCGCATCGAACATCACGGTGAGTAATGCCGGCGGCCCGGTGCCCTTCGAAGAAAAGAGCGCCGGGACGATTGCATTTACCCAGGGCAACTACACCATCGGGTATGACGCCCCGATAAGTGACCGGCATTTCACGGTGGTGCTGGAGGACGACGCCGATGTCACCGTCGTGCTGCCGGATGCATTCGGCATCACCAATCCTCTGCTGGGTTATACCGGGACCGGGGCCACGGTTACAGCAACACCGGCGGGGACGACTATCACCTGGGAGGAGACCCGGTTTGTCGAAGTCCGGTTTTATGATGCCTTCCAGGAGCAGATGCTGGTGATCTTCGGCACCTTCTGGCTCGCGTTGGTGGTCATATTTCTGGTCCCGTATTTTCTGACCCGCAGGAACCGGGAATAGAACCTTTTTCCTCTTTTTTTCCGGTCGCAATTGACATATAGAGTATGGGATATAACAGACTCATCAGACGTGAGGAATCCATGATGAATGCAAGAACAACCGCCCTCTGTGCGGCATGTATCCTTCTCCTCCTGCTGGTGCTGCCGGCGGCGGCAGACACCACGACGGTCCCGAAGGGAGGCACCGTCTTTATCGGCGAAGAAGGACTCGACCTCTCCGCGACCCTTGCCGCAGGGGACTCCCAGATTGCCTACTACTCCTCCGGTGCGACGATCGGCACCTCCGCGCCCGAGGCGATACGCTCGGTCAGTCCCGGTGCGACGTTCTTTGTCTCGCCGTCCGACTTCCTTGACCGGACCGGGGCATGGTACTCGTACCCGAACGGTGTCAACGGCTCGGCATGGATTGCGGTCTTTGTCGAAGAGCCCTACCTGAACGTGCGGCTGTGGGTGTACCCGTCGAATGCCGCCCCGCAGAGTGCGGAGGGCTACAAGCTCATCACCGGCGACAATCTCAACTTCAGGATTGAGACGAACACCTACCAGATCTTCTCCCGGCCCGGTGTCTCGCCCTCGGACGACGGCATCGACGTGTATGTGACCGAACCGGACGGGACGACCTACACGGCGCTCTTCGACTCGGTATCCGGGGCGACCTCGATTCCCATCATCAACCTGAAACCGGCGTCATCGGTATGGTATGTCCCGAACCCCTCATCCTCGAAGCAGTATATCTGGGACACCGGCAATCCCGCCTACAAGTCGGGGACGTACGAGTATTGGGCTGAGATTTCCGTCAATGACATGAAGGAGAATTATGCCGGGACCGGCGGCAACGTAGTCCAGGAGACGATGACATCGGACATCCTCGGTTTGGCGACCGAACCGCTCACCCCGACGGCGACGCCCACGCCCGATTATGTGGAAGCGACCGGCACCGTCGAGCTGAACGTGAACACCGGCGGGTATGTGCAGGTCGACACCCGTCTGTGGGACGGCAGCAGTGGAGGGGGGAAGGAAGCATACGTGTTCCTCCCCAGGGGAACGCAGGCGTTGAACGAGAAGGCGCAGGCGCTCAAAGAGCTCTCCCTCTATTGGGCCCCCTTCCTGGATACGGGGGGTTTCTGGCCGGCCGTCCCCGAGGGGCAGAATGAGCTCGTTGCCTACTATCTCGGCCCTGATGCCGGCCCGGATGGCCGTGCGACCTTCTCCCCGGCGGTCGAGCTGGGGATTCTCATCAGCGACAACTCGGCTGTCCACAATCTCTACTGGCTGAACGAGCGCCTCGACCGGTGGGATGAGGTGGATGCGACGGTTGATCCTGACGACGGGTACCTGAAGGCGGCAATCACGAAATCAGGCATTTATCTGATGACCTATCCGGG
>JBFFLM010000227.1:0-2936 GCA_041554835.1 Methanogenium sp. | reverse complement strand
TCCTCAAAGGAGCACGAGAGGGCAAGGTAGCCGCGGTGGTTGGGATACCCGTTCTCAAGGATATCGAGAAACAGTTCCCCGATGACGAGACAAAGCTCTTCTGCAAGCCCATCCGGGACACCGCACGCGGTCATCTGCCGTTTCGTTGCCTCGATGAGGGCGGGAATTCCGCCGGCCATCGCAAATTTCAGGCTGAAATCTATACAGTCACTGGTCATGCCATTCATAGATGATCACATTCCGGCCCGGCCTGCAGATCTGGTCGCGGGGCCTGATTTCTATCTCAGCGCCCCGTGCATATACCTCTTTTCCTGTCATTCCCACATCAATGAACAAGCCGGCAGGACAGAGCGACCTCTGAAGATAACGACGATACGAGAGGCGGGGACAAGGAACAGCAGACCATGGAGCGGGGATAATGTGGGCATACATCACGATATCTCATCGTTTTTTCTGACTCTTTCTTTTTTCCAACCTAAAGTGCGTCCGGCCAGCCAAAGAGCGGCCTGCATTCAGCGTATTATGATAAACAACGGATTTTCGAAATATAAACAGCAGAATGCGGCACTTTCCGGTTTATTTCAGAAAGGTGACCACAACATTTAATGCCTGAGAATCCGCTGAAGGGGGTGATCTTTGGGAGGACAGGCGACAGGCACCTGCGCGGTCCCGGAAAACCCGGGTTCCCGGGCATCGGCCCGCAACAGGACCCCAATCCCCCCCCGATGGGATGCAATCTGTCGCCCGGACCTTCCGGGAGGTGAAGAAGAGATGGTACAGAAACTCAACCAGATCCCGGCAGAACGACGCTGGGATATCGCAACCCGGTGTGCTGACATGATGCCATTTGCCTACGGCCAGGCATTCAGAAAAATTGCGCCGGAGCGGCGCAGGGAGATGGACCAGGCAGAAAAGGAGATCTGGAGGGAAATGGGGAAAAAACAGGCGGATGTTGCAAAAATTCTCGGATACCGCGTCAATTCCGCCGTGGAGGTTGCCGAAACACTCAGTGAAATCTCAACGATCATCCTGGGTCCGGATATGCAGGGCCGGATTATTCCGGAGGCAGCCGATTCAGCGACCCTGATTAATGAGAAGTGCCCGATGGCAGCAAACACCGAGCGGTTCAGGGCGGAGGCACGCAATACCTGCGTACTCTGCAATGCCTATGTCACGGCGGCAACGGAGAGCCTGAACCCTGATTATCGCCTCACTTCAGACAGGCATATGTGCATGGGCGACCCCTCATGCCGGATGACCATTGAGAAAATCCAGCGATAACCATTTTTCCATCCCCACACTCTCTTCTTCCATTAGCCATCATGCCTGAGGGTCTCCTCCTGTTCTATCTTCCCGTCCCGGAGCCTAATTACCCGGTCAAAATACTCCTTGTGCCAGTCCTCGTGAGAGACCATGATCACCGTCTGGGAAAGCTCCTTGTTGATCTGCCTGAAGAGGTCGAGCACCGTCCGGGAGTTTGTGCTGTCGAGATTGGCACAGGGCTCGTCGGCGAAGAGGATGTCGGGGTTGTTGACCAGTGCCCGTGCGATGGCGACCCGCTGCTGTTCGCCGCCGGAGAGTTCTGCCGGGAGGTGGTCCCTCCTTTCGTAGAGCTCCACGCGGTCCAGGTAGTCACAGCCGGAGGCATATGCATCGGGCAGGGGAACACCCTGGGCGATGGAGGGAAGGATGACGTTTTCCAGTGCCGAGAGCTCTGGGACAAGGGCATAGTCCTGGAAGATGAACCCGAATTTATTGAGCCGGAACCGGCCTTTCCGGCTGTCGGAAAAACCGAGAACGTCCTCTCCGCCGATCGTGATCTCCCCTTCGGTGGGATCGTCCAGAAGCCCGAGCATATGAAGGAGAGTTGATTTTCCGGACCCGGACGAGCCCATGATCCCGACAAATTCACCGGTTTCGATATCGAGGGAGACGCCGTTTAAGGCGTGCACCTGCACGAGACCCATCGTATATATTTTTTTCAGGTTCCGGGCAGAGATCATCAGACACCTCTCATCGCATCGAGAATCTTCTCGTTCGTGATACGCCACGCAGGGATGAACCCGGCGACCGCCGAGGAGACGTAGAGCATGATCGTATTTTCAATGAGCATGCTCACATCCACGATCGGGGTGACCGTCCCGTCCGGAAACTCGATGGGATAGGCGGTAAAGTAGAGCACCATCCCCTCCAAAAGCAGAAACCCGAGCAGCACCCCGAAGGTGCAGATGAAAAACACCTGCATTACATAGGAATTGATGATGACGCTCTTTTTTATCCCGATCGCCTTTAAAATGCCAATCTGCTTCCGGTTGGTGAAGGTCTTGATGGTGATCAGGATGAAGATCACCACGATTGCTATGATGAGGCTTCCGATGATGGTGATGTTGTTGATGATATTGAAGGACTCGACCGATTCGCCGACGATATCCGAGGTCGCATCCTCCCAGGTCTTCACCTCTTCTCCCACACCGAAACTGAGGATCATCCGCTTGAGGGCATCCAGGTCGGCATCATCGGTCGCCTTGACGAGGATCTCGGTCGCCCTAGTGTTTGGCTCCGTGCCGCCGAGGACATTGTCCATCTCATCGGCGGTGACAAACGCCATGTAGTCGGCAATATAGGATTTCGTCTGGACAATCCCCTTTATCCGGTACTCCCGGACGACCCCGTTTGCGTACCGGACGGTTACCACGTCGCCGACGGCCGCACCGCCGAGTGAGTCGTAGAAGTCCTTCGACTTGTCCTCGTGGCCGGTCACGAGCACCCCGAGAAGGATCTCGTCCCGGTCTCCGCTGCCAAGGAAACTGCCTTCCTTCATGTACTCGTGGATCTTGGTGACCTCCACCTCATCACGGGGATCGAAGGCCTTGACTTCGATAGAGACGGCATTCTCCTCGAAGTCCACCGAGGCGGGCATGGAGAAGCGGGCGGAC
>JBFFLM010000226.1:0-2937 GCA_041554835.1 Methanogenium sp. | reverse complement strand
GTGCTGGGGAAGAAGCGCTGAGTAACTAAGGGAAATACCCGTTTTTCCTGAAATATCCGGAAATAATTCTTTTTTGTCCCGGCAGAAGGTCCGCCGGGAACCGGGATTCTCCGGGTTTCGTTTCAGCGCATCCATCATCGGAACTGCCCGGCGGTGGCATGACCGCGTTTCGATTCGTGCCCTCCCCGGCGCCGGGGGTATGCCGGGCCGGTGCATGGCCGCAACCTATTTGAAGGATCAACGATTACTATTTTTAATAAATTGTAAAAGTGGTGAAAGATATGGGGGACACGACAGGACACCTCGAGGATGACTTCATCCGGATGTTTCAGACGGGGATAGGGGGGGCAAACGGGCTCGACGCCCTCTCCTCATGGCTCCTCGCCCGCCTGTACATCGAACCGGGCGAGATGGCGATGGCGGCGCTCGCCGAGGAGGCGGGGTACTCGCTCGCCTCGGTCAGCAACAAGTGCCGGGCGCTGGAGCGTGCCGGGTGCATCGTCAAGCGGACCCGGCCGGGGACGCGAAAGGTCTATGTATATGCCCACAAGGATCTCATCGGCACCTTCATGCGGCAGCTTGAGCAGATCCGGCACACCCAGACCATGGTCGTCAAAAAGGAGATCCCGCCGATGATCGAGCGGTACCGGAGCGATGATATGCCGCCGGAGATGGCGGAGAGGATTGCCCTTCTCCAGGGAATGTACGATGACATGATGACGATCGACGATTGTATCAGGGGCATGCTGGAGCGCCTCGCCGCCGAGGGGGAAAACCGGCATGGAGAGTAACCACCGCACCCTCCTCCTCGTGATGGGCGGCCTCCTTCTCGTCTCGTTCCTCTGGCAGGGAGTCATCCTGCTCGTGGGCGGGGTTGCCGGCCCGTATTTCACCCTGCTGGCAACGGCGCTGATGTTCTTCCCCACGATAGCAGGCCTCGTCTACCTGCGGCAGACCGGGAGGAGCGCACGACCGATCCTCACGCAGGTCGGGAAGAAACGGTACCTGCTCGCCGCCATTCTCTTCCCGGTCGTCCTCACCGTGCTGGTGATCGCGGGGGCCGTCGCATCGGGCGTGATGACGCAGACGCTCTACGACGGGGCGACCGGTCTGGTCAACCTCCCCGGACTGGAGGGGCAGCAGATATCCGTCGGCTCATTCGTTCTCCAGTTCCTCGTTACGATGGTGGTGGGCATTGCCGTCACCTCCATCGCCACCTTCGGCGAGGAGTTCGGCTGGCGAGGCGTCTTCCAGAACCGGCTGATAGCCCGGTACGGCGTCGTGGCGGGCCTCGTCTTCCTCGGGCTCTTCTGGGGCATCTGGCACGCCCCCATCATCTACGCCGGGTACAACTTCCCCGGCTACCCGCTCCTCGGAAGCCTCGTCCTCATGCCGCTCTTCACCCTCGGCACCTCGGGGGTCTTTGCGTGGCTGACGCTGCGGTCCGGGAGTTTCTGGCCGGCGGTGCTTGCCCACGCATCGTTCAACAGCACCGCGGGCCCCCTGTTCTACCTGCCGGTCTTCGAGGCGGCACCCCTGACGCGCTATCTGCTCTTCGTCCTCCCGTGGGCGGTGGTCGGCATCGCCGCGATCGTCCACCTGAAGATGACCGAAGAGGCCGGCGTCTGGGAGCTCTACCCGAAAGAAGATCTCTGATGGGGCAGGAGCCCTTCCCCCGGCCCTCTCTTTTTCCCCTCCGCATCACCACTCCTCCCCATCGCTCCCCGTCGCCGTTCGTACCGCCGCTCAGGCGCCGTTTCCACCGCTGCATACATATAGCAGAGGGGCAATCACTGCATGATCAGCCATGCAGGATGAGACGATGACCGTTCCCCGTGGAGAAGAAGACTGGTATGCCCTCATGGAGCATGCCCCGGTGATGTTCCAGAGTATTGGCCCGGACGGGCATTTCGCCTACGTGAACCTGGCGTGGCGGGAGGCCCTCGGGTATACGGCGGAGGAGGTGGTGCACCTCACCCCCGCGGATGTCGTCGACCCCTCCTGTGAAGGGGCGTGCCGCTCGGTCTTCGGCACCCCGCTGCCCGGCTGCGGCGCTGCTGCAATCGACGCGGTCTTCCTGACGAGCGGCGGCGATGAGCTCCGGGTCCGGGGGACATCGACCTGCATCATCCGGGACGGGCGCCCCGCCGGGAGCAGGGGCCTCTTCGTCCCCGCCGCCTGTAAGACCGCCGCCCCGGCAGAGGAGGGGCGGGCGGCATGCATGGAACGCTTCCTCGGCGTCCTCTCTGTACCGGTCTACCGCAAGGACCGTGCGGGGCGGCTGACGTGGGCGAACGCCGCATTCGAGACGTTCACGGGCAGGGCCGCGGAGGCACTCCCCGGCACGCCGGCGGCGGATCTCGTCCCGCCTCCCTTTGCCGGCCGCCTCCGCGAGATGGACGAACAGCTCCTTGAGACCGGCGGGGTCCAGCAGTTCGAGGGGCCGGTCGTTCTTGCAGACGGCATCGTCCGCATTGTGACCTTCACGCAGGTCGCCTGCGAGGAGGCGCCGGCAGAGATCACCGGCATTCTCGGGACTTTCCACGAGGGGCCGGCAGGCGGAGGAGAGGAGGGGGAAGCGGGAAAAAAGGAAGCGGGCGAATGGTGCGCCGTGCCGGAAGGCACGCCCCGGTGACGGGATAGCGAAACCGGAGAAGAAGAGATCCTGCCGCCGTTTCCGTGGCGGCGGTTTCTGCGTTACCCCGTCAGCATCGAGACGATCTCTTTTACATCGGCGACGCGGCCGGAGACCTTCAGTTCGCCGTCGATGATCAGCGCCGGGGTGAGCATGACGCCCCTGTCCATGATGGCGGTGATGTCCTCCACCTTGACGACCTCCACCTCGATGCCCGCCTGTTTCACTGCCGATTCCACGTTTTTAAGGAGCCGCTTGCACTTCATGCAGCCGGTTCCGAGTACTTCAATGGTCACCATTGC
>JBFFLM010000225.1:0-2947 GCA_041554835.1 Methanogenium sp. | reverse complement strand
GCCGAACGTATGCTCCGGCGTGCCTTGACACGGGTCTCAGGAAGGTTCAGGCGGGAGACGCCCGTCTGGAGCGATACGTCGCAAAATTCTCCGTACCGTTCGGAAAACCGGCTGTACTTTTGGTTGGCAAGGGCAACAAGCGGGACGAGGAAGAGCATGGACCCCCGTTTCTCCAGATGATTTTTTACCCCTGCCATCTCTCCGATGAAGGTCTTACCCGACGCCGTCGCAGCGACCACGAGAAGATCCCTGCCTTTCAGGAGCCCTGCCTCAACCGCGAGTTCCTGTGCGGGCATCAGTTTATCAACGCCTGATGCCGTCCGCAGTTTCTGTGGAACAGGAAGATTCTTCAGCGATGACGTGTTCATGACCGGATGCGCATCAAGACGGTCGAAGATGGTCCTGTCAGTCTCGATGGTGGCCGGCTGGAGAGTTGCCAGCACCCTGTCGAGATCACGGTATTCCTGCAGGAGATGTTCGAGATGGGTGATGGACCCCGAGCCCATCCCCCCGAGATACCCGGCCTCCCGTCTGAGTTCCCGGCGGGCACAGTCCATGCAGATGGTCTCTTTCCCGTATTTCACTGCATTTTTTTTCTTCAGGGGAGTTATCCTGTCCGCAGTGAGGCAGGGCCTGCAGGCCCTGAGCGCCGACCATGGAATCTGGAGGTCCTTCAGAAAGGAGATGAATCCCTCATCCTCTTCAGTCAGGTAGACCTGTGACCCCCTGAGCTGTGCAATCAGTTCTTTGGTCGGTACATGCCGTACCTGCCGTTTCCCCGGCATGCGGGCCTGGTAACTGCGGGGACGATACCCCTTTCCCGTCCGTTCAAGCTCGACGTCACCAGTGCCGATGACCCGGCGCCCGTCAAAAAAATAGAGCCGATAGGAACCCCTGCGGGGGTGCACGATCACGTTCATGGCAAACTGAGGTCACGGATTTCGTAGGAGAGGCCTGCCGATTCCAGGCGCTTGAGAAATCCGGTGAACTCCTCATCAACAATCACCATACAGCAGTTGACGCCATGGAACGCCGCCTCGATGATCCCTTCGCGCGAGCCGAAGAAACTGTCGGGGACAAGCCCCGCGTTCTTGAGGGCAATGACCGCCTCAAGGCCCACCGCCCCGATATATTCCATCCCGCTGACGGCAGCAAGGACCTTTTCCTGCGTGACCTCATGGGATCCTCCCCGCTGAATGCGGGGAACCTTGCAGACCCGGATGGCCCCTTCGCTGTGATCGATGATCCCGGAGAGTTTTGCAACACCAAGGTCATGGCCCTTTCGGGCATCATTGGCTGCTTCACCCATAGCAGCCTCGTCCCTGTGTGCCGCAAAGAGATAGCCGCCATCCATGTACACCCCTACGACATCACCCTTTACGATATCCTCTGCTGCAATCGCCGTCCATACAGAGACCTGCTGGACAACATCATGCGTGACATAGTGCGCATAGGACTCCAGTGCCTCTGCGTTCGTGAGCACCCACTCAACGCCCTTATGGGTGACGTTGTACCGACCACGTCCATGGGAAGCGACGAGACCCTCTTCGACCATCTCCCGGATATATTCGCTGACTGCCTGCGGGGTGATACCCAGCTTTTCGGCAATCTCCTGCTGGCGGACGGATGGCTGATGCTCTGCAATTTCAACAAGTATCTGAAAACGGGTCGCTTCCCGCTTGCTCTTTAAAATGATATGGAAGGGGTCCTTATTCTGGTCTGCCAAGGATAACCAACCCCTGCCCCTTCACATCAAGGTGCGGCATCCGCTTTGCAAGACCCTTGACTAACATGGGACTTACCTGGTATTTGCGGGCAAGGTCGTTATAGGAGGTCGTTCCGGCCTGGACATCGGCCTCTATCTTCTCCACCATTTCCCGCAGGTCCTCGTCTGTTGAATTGGCGACGTACAGGAGGTCCCCGAGATCTTCCATCGAACACTGGAATCCTGCGCGGAAGCGGCTGTAGGTGGTCCGGTATTCCTTGGCTGGGGTCTTTCCGGGTTCAGGCATCCGCCACTGTTCCTCAATGAGGTTCCCTTTCTGGAGAATTGCGAGACAGTCGTCCACGCATTCTGCTCCGACTTCATTACACAACTCTTCCTGAGTCATCCATTGTTTCGCAAGAAGATCATACACCTTCTTATACTGGGAATTGTTGAATGTAATGATTAAAGGAACGATCTCGAGAGGATCATTCACAATCCTGTTATGCCCTGTCAAAGTAAAAACCCATTTAATATAGGGCGTGTAAACATTAAATACTATCCAGACATTTTTATGCGGGAAAAAGGACAGATTTCAATTAAGGGCATCGTCCAGGGGGTGGGATTTCGTCCTTTTGTCTTCGCTGCGGCCATAAATTACGGCATCAGGGGAAATGTCCGCAACCTTGGATCAGAGGTTCTCATCAATGCATGGGGAGATCGTTTTGAGGAATTCCTTTGCGCGGTTTCCCTGGGCACCCCATTGTCCCGTATCGACAGCGTTGATGTTGCCGACATCGATGGCGATGCTCCGGAGGATTTTATCATACTGGAGAGTACCGCAGGTGCTCTTTCCGGTTTTATCCCCGCCGATGTTGCGACCTGCGGTGACTGCCTCGCTGATATTGTAGAACCGGGCGGCAGATATGAGGGATACTGGGCAACATCGTGTGTCAACTGCGGCCCCCGCTACAGCATCATCCATGCCCTCCCATACGACCGTGAACGGACGACGATGGAGAAATTCTCCCTGTGCAGCGGGTGTGCCGGCGAATATTCAAACCCGGAGTCCCGCCGCCACCACGCCCAGACCATCGCCTGTGATGCCTGCGGACCGGCCCTCCTCCTTCTCGATCATACCGGGTCACCGGTTGGCGGCGACCCTCTCCCGACGACCGCACGCCTGCTTGACGAGGGGGCAGTCATCGCCATAAAAGGCCTCGGGGGTTTTCACATCGCCTG
>JBFFLM010000224.1:0-2947 GCA_041554835.1 Methanogenium sp. | reverse complement strand
TTATCGAATGGGCCAGGCGCTTTGAAGCGCTCGGGGCAGGATCCCTCCTCTTCACCAATGTCAATGTGGAAGGGCTCCAGAAGGGCATCGACCCCGAACCGGTTCGTCAACTGGTCGCAGCAACAGGACTCTCCGTCGTGGCCTCAGGAGGCGTCACGACGGCTGCAGACGTACGGACCCTTGCAGATATCGGCGTGTCGGGTATCGTGCTTGGTTCGGCCCTCTACAGCGGGAAGATCACACTCCAGGAGGCCCTTGGGGCAGGGGCAGGGAAATGAGAAGAGCAACTATTGAACGGGAAACAAAGGAAACAAAAGTCAGCGTCACCGTATCTCTCGATGACAGGAACGACACCTCGATTGCAACCGGTATAGGATTTATGGACCACATGCTTACCGCATGCGCACGTCACGGCAAATTCGGCCTGGCGGTAAAGGCAGAAGGAGACCTTGACGTCGATGCTCACCACACCATAGAAGATATCGGCATTGTGATGGGCCAGGCCCTCGCACAGGCAGTCGGCGACGGGAAGGGTATCGTCAGGTTCGCTTCCATATCCATTCCCATGGACGAGGCCCTCGCCTCAGCGGCCATCGACGTCGGCGGTCGCGGCTACCTTGTCATGAACGGGACATTTGCACATCCGGGTCCCGGACAACTCGCACCGGATCTCTTTGAGCACTTCTTCTACAGCCTCTGCATCAACGCGGGAATTACGGCTCACCTGTCGTTCACCGGTAAAAATGATCACCACAAATGTGAAGCACTCTTCAAGGCATTCGGTGTTGCCCTGGGTAGAGCAGTATCTCAGGAACCGGGCAGCACCGAAATTCCCAGCACAAAAGGTGTGCTGTAAAATTCAATTTTTTGAAAAATTAAAATTTAGAAAATGTTTATGCAGCCAGTTCGTTTACTGCGAGGTCAACATCTTCTTTTTTGATCGTCTTCCGGCCTGCGTGCTTTGCGTACTTGCTTGCCTCTTTGGTGAGTTCAGCAATGTATCCCTCAGCTGCGTCGGCAATTGCCTGTGCAGCATCGCTGCCGACACGCTCAGCACCATTGTTCTTAGCAATCCTTACGACTGCTGCAATAGGTAGATCATTCGCCATTTTCAATTCCACCTCAAAAAGAAAATCGGCAAGTTAATATATAAACTTTCTGGAAATTCGGGACATTTCGGGTGGCAAAACGCATATTGCGCACCAGTTACAGCATATTTTTTCGAAAAACCAATAATCAGAGACTTCTCAAAATAAGACTCAAATTGAGCTTTAATTTAAAATTATATTGTGTATTTACCCCTATTTATTTTTTTAACAAAGAATTCGCTATGAATAGGGCATTGGAATAATTTGATGAGGCGCGCGATGTATCGACAAATATTCTGCCGATATTTGCCACAGGGGCACCGTGTGCTTTGCCTTCTCCGAGCAGGGCCAGAGTCCTGAAAATTAAATTTCCGGAAATTCCGTCAGGTGCGATAATTATCCCATATTCCCCGGCTGCTTTTTCGATCAGAATCTCGACATGATCCCCTCCTGTGGCCGCCGCAACTTCCAGCGCATCCTCAATCGTCCGGTCCACCCGGGGGTGCCGGCCGATATCACCTACCCTGCCCCCGGACATGATACCTACCCGGCTGCTGAGACCAAATGCCTCTGCCATCGGCCTGGCCCGTTCAACGAATGATATCTTCTCCTCGACCGTCCAGCCTTCGTCCACGCCCACCGGTGCAAGGAGAAACCGTTTGCCCGAAGCAGTCTCGAGAAGGGCTATCCGCTCCAGGAAGGGGACGCCGGTCTTCTCCCTGAGAAGTGACAGGGTATGATTGGCGGGAAGGCTTCCCCTGACAGCCGCATCGATGGTCCCGCTGCAGAGATCCTCTATCATCTGTGCGGCGGGATCGCCACTCACCCTGACCATATGCCCATCGAAGGCCGATGCGAACTCAGGTGACGTATAGACACAGACATGGGCGCTGCCCGACCAGACAGCAAGAGAAGAGAGAATTATTTCCGGCCCGGCGCCGGCACCGATACCGATGATCATGAAGATACCTATCTTTCGTGAAAAATGCACATGATGCCTTCTTTCTCGAGATCGAACACGGCGGTTTCCATGCCGGCATAGGACACCTTCAGCTTCCTGGAACTGTCGACAACACCGATATCCGCAGCGGTGATGCCCACCTCCTCGAAAAGCTCGATAACCTTTCCCACATGCTCCTCCGGGACGGTGAGAATGAACCCCATACCCGGGTACATCCGGATCCAGTGTTCAAACGGAATCCCCAGCGCCTTCAGGTCAGGCCGCGGAATCCGTTCAGGATTAATCAGGGCCCCCTTGGCGCTCGTCTCAAGGAGCATTCCCAGGGTCCCGATGACGCCTGGATTGCTGATGTCCTTTCCTGCACTCGCCAGGTGATTCTCGCCGATGATACGCATTACCTGGATCTGGGCACGGACCTCTCCGGCTGAGCGCAGGGTGGCACTGTCCCAGTTCAGATCGCAGGACGGATGAATCCTCCCTTCGAGATCGATTGCCGCAACGACCCGGTCACCCTCGCGGGCAGTGTGAGAAAATATTGCATGTTCCGGGCGAACGGTACCAAGGATAGCAACATCGATGACATTCATCTCTGCATCGGGGTGGAGATGCCCGCCGACCACAGGGACGCCGAACTTTTTCGATGCATCGAACATCCCCCGCAGGACCTCGTGACAGACCTCTTCATTTGCGATGGAAAGAATATCGACCATCGCTATAGGTTTTCCTCCCATCGCCGCAATGTCATGGACATTGACCAGGACAGAACAGAATCCTGCCCAGTAGGGATCCGCCTCCATAAGACGGCTCCAGATCCCGTCGGCGGCCAGCAGAAGACCGTCATCTCCGTTTTTTATCAGGGCAGCGTCATCGCCGAATGAAACGGTCACGTCGGGGTCGT
>JBFFLM010000223.1:0-2973 GCA_041554835.1 Methanogenium sp. | reverse complement strand
GATCCTGCCGGTACCACTTCTCATAGGTCTCTGTCGACATCTTCAGGCCACCTCCTGCACCTTATTATACAGCTCATCCGGGGAGTGGATGGTCCCGCCGAGTCTTCCCATGGAAATCACCTGCTGTCCGGTGACATGTCGCTGGATTTCCCGTGCCATCTGCCCGAGATTGAGCTCGGGGACGATGAAGGTCTTTGCATTGGTGAAGAGCTTCAGGGTATCCTCGGGGAAGGGCCAGACGATTCTCAGGTTCAGGTGCCCGATATTTTCGTCCGGGTGGTCATGGAGCACCTGACGTACTGTCCGTGTCGAAGGACCATAGGTGACAAAGACCGTCTCCGCATCGGGATTGACTACATCATAGTCGGCGATCTCGTGGCGTCTGGATTCGACCTTGTCCACGAGCCTGCGGACGAGTGCCTCATGCAGTTCGGGATTGGTCGCATCGGGGTACCCCCGTTCGTTATGGGTAAGGCCCGTGACATGGGCGCGGTATCCCTTCCCGAAGGTCGGGAACCCTGGGATCATGTCCTCCTCTGCTTCATAGGTGAGCATCCCGTGTTTCGGCTCCTTGCGGGGGATGATATCGACAGATTCGGGGATGGATATCCTCTCCCGCATATGGCCGATCGTCTCGTCGGACATGAGAAATGTCGGGACCCGGAACCGGTCGGCGAGGTTGAAAGCCTTGACGGTAAGATCAAACATCTCCTGGACTGTCGATGGCACCAGTGCAATCGTCGATATGTCGCCGTGTGACCCGAACCGGCACTGGAGCATGTCGCCCTGGGCGGACATGGTCGGTTGTCCGGTCGACGGTCCGCCCCGCTGGATGTTCACCACAACACAGGGTGTCTCCGTCATCACGGCATAGCCGAGGTTTTCCATCATGAGAGAAAATCCGGGCCCGGAGGTTGCGGTCATCGCTCTTGCACCGGTCCAGGATGCCCCGATCACCGCCCCGATACTCGCGATCTCATCTTCCATCTGGATGAAGACGCCGCCGGTTTTGGGCATTTTCAGTGCCATTCGTTCGGCAATCTCCGTCGAAGGCGTGATGGGATACCCCCCGAAGAAATTGCATCCTGCTGCAAGTGCCCCCTCACAACATGCGGCGTTTCCCTGCATGAACTCAAGCTTCGTCAATACTCAATCACCACCTTTTTTGTTGCGTACGGGTTTTCTTCTTCCCAGAATATCGCCTGGTCGGGGCAGATCAGTTGGCATGCGCCGCACAGCTGACGCCCGTAGAGATGACGGAGCCTGCAGTTGGTGCATCGCTCAGGCCGGTCCAGAACCGGAACAATAATTCCGCGTTCGTTCAGGTTCCGGCCTTCCTGAAATATATGGTATGGGCAGACGGTAGTGCAGAGATTACACCCCTTGCACCGCCGTTCGTCTATGACTAGTCTCATCGGCTCGTCCTTTTTATTAATTTGGTTTTGACCGTACTAAAGGTATCGCGCGGGCACAGACTTCTGCACCACCGATACCCTCATTTCGGAAACATCCGAGCAAATTCTGCCTGTGCTCTTCCGGCAACTTCTCCGAAGAGGTTGTTGCCATGGGCATCCATGCCGACGGTGAGCGGCAGGTGATCGAGTTCGAGTGCCCAGACGGCCTCCGGCATACCGAGATCCTCAAACCAGACACCTTTTACCTTCATGCGCGATGCGGCAAGGGCTGCACACCCCCCGGTAAAGGCAAGGTAGACTGCCCGCCCTTCGAGGAGCCTGAGCACATCATCATTCATTCCTCCCTTCCCTATAAGGGCACGCACTCCCGCATCCAGGAGGAACGCCGTAAGGGCGTTCATCCGTGCCGAGGTGGTGGGGCCCGCTGCAATGACCGCCTCGCCGCTGATAACGGGTCCGCAGTGGTAGACGGCTGCTCCCACAGGGTCGAAGGGAAATCCCTCCTCCTGCATCCGCAGATGCGCCTCATCGCGGGCGGTATAGACCATTCCTGTGAGGGAGACCCTGTCGCCTGCCTTCAGGTCGAGAATCTCATCTCCAAGGGGGGTCGTCAGTTCGACGGTCACAGGATCACCCTGACCGTCGCTCTTCGTGCCGCCCAGCACTGGATATTGACCGCCACCGGAAGCGATGCCGTATGGCATCCTGCCTGCTTCACCTTCACGGCAAGGCAGGTGGTTCTTCCCCCGAGTCCCATGGGGCCGATGCCGAGGCGGTTGACATCATCGCAGATCTGCTGCTCGAACGGTCCCATCTCATCGATTGGTTCGAGGAGTGCTTCCTTTGCAAGGAAGGCGGCCTGGTCGAATGTCCCTCCTATACCGACCCCGAGGATGACGGGGGGGCATGGTCTGCCGCCTGCCTCAAGGGCGGTCTCCACAACAAAGCGGCGTACGTCGTCCACCTGTGACGGCAGCAGCATCGCTATTCTGGAGACATTTTCAGATCCTGCCCCTTTCGGGAGAACCGTGAGCATGAAGGTATCGCCGGGAGTGATGTGGACGACCGGCATGCCCTCCCCGCAGTTGGTGCCGCTGTTTGCCCGTGTCATGGGGGAGACGACGTTGGGGCGGAGCGGAACCGATGCGGTAGCCCGGGTGACGCCGTCACGGGCGCCCTCTTCGATGGCCTTGGTATAGGGGATCTCCGGGGGGAGCGTGATGAAGATCACGGGAACGCCGGTATCCTGGCAGATGGGTCGTTTCGTCTCTTCTGCGAGGGCGATGTTGTCGAGGATTGCACCCAGTTCTGCCCGTGCAACCGGCTCCTCTTCCGAGGCATATGCAGCCTTCAGCGCTGCAGTGACATCCTCCGGAAGATGCGTCTCTGCCGTCTCCAGTGCCTTCTTTGTGGCATCAGAGACGGCCCGGAAGAGGTGTGTTTCCGTCACTGTGTGCATATGGTATCCACCATTGTCCTGTCACTACAAAATACTGCGGTAAAAATATTGGTCCCCGGGAGGGTGACCTGAAAAAAAGGGCTTAGTTTCCTTTCTTTT
>JBFFLM010000222.1:0-2981 GCA_041554835.1 Methanogenium sp. | reverse complement strand
TTGATGATTCGCTGAAGTATGCCCTGCATCTCAGCTTCGCCCCATTCAAATCCGATGGTATGCATGGGGAAGATGCGAAGGTATCCCCAGGCAAAGTAATCTGAGATGTCGAGGCTCATCGACTCCATCTGCGACAGAAAGCTTTTGGATGTGTTTTCCGAGGTATAGAGGTCAACATTAAGACCGCCCTTCATGGCCCCCCAGATGATCTGCTGGGTTATGACGCTCTTTCCGGTATCGTTTTCCCCCTCGACAAGGGTAAGTGATTCAAGAGGCAGTCCATCTGCCAGTTTTTTATCGATCTCCGGATTTCCCGTTGACAGGATCTGCCTGTCACTGCCACCAATCAGGTCACCCAGAAGATTTCCTCCCATATTTCATTTCTCCTTTGATCAGTTCAGATATCCGGAATCATAGACGCCGTTCGGTGTCGTTACCTGTGCCCATTCGGGAATACTTGTCAGGGGGAACTGCACCGTCATATTCAGTGTTTCGCCGGGATCCAGCTGGTTGGCATGAATACTGTCCGGTGTGATGCCTGCAACCGTCCATTCTCCGGTTCCCGGCGTTGACGAAGAGGTGTAGGAGTAATAGACCGGTTCGTTCTCGGCCATAAATACCAGGTGGAGATCAATGTTTTGAAACCCGGAAATCATCTCCTTTCCCGTATTTTCCACCTGGAGGTACATTATGCCGCTGGGTTGCAGTATGGTCACGCCGGTGATGTCGATGTCAGTCCTCATCCTGATTTCCTGGGTGTTGAATTTCTCGGTTTGTGCTGTTGATACGATCTCAGTGGTGGAAAGGATGCCCCCGATAATCACATAGGCCGTGACAATCAGAAGGATGAGTGCTACCGCCGTTGCAATGAGATCTCCGCTTGCCATTCATCTCCCTCATGTGGCTGAGTAGGTTGTCGAAACCGCAATTCCTGTCGGAAGAACAAACTGGAAATAGACCACCCCGCCGGAAGCCGGCAGGGGTGAGGTTGCAACTGGTTTCATTTCGAGCTGTACTGTTTCGCCGCTATCCCAGTAACCGATTGCGGCGTCTTCCCGGATGGTGAATGTCCATTCGCCGGCCGACGGCGTCCCTGATGTGTAGACCAGGATGTCAAAATCCCCCGGCTGACCAAAGTAGATGTCCGAGGCTTCGATATCCGCATCGGCTATCCTGTTTGACCCGACATTTTTTATCCAGACTTTTGTGATGGCACCGTCGGTCGGTGAGAATGCATTGATGATCTTGATGTCAGTCCGCAATCGTTCGTCAGCGCTCTGCGATGACTGGGTAAACGTTGATGTAGCCGAATAGATGACCGGGAAAAATGCATTGACCAGAATGGCGGCCGCTACGACAGCAGTAATGAGAAATATTGCGGTGGCAAATGTTTCACTTGACATCTATCATATCCTGTCAAGCATTTTGATCCACTCATCGGTGGACGCCCTTGTTTTGCCCTCTCTGTCGGTGGTGGTTTCCTTCTGTACATCGGTGGTGTTATGCATGGCCATGAGCACTTCAATCATGTCACGGTCGAGGGATGCGTCATTGGGAGAGAGTATCCTGTTGAGAATGTAGAGTTCAGAGACAAACTCCTTTGAACCGATTTCATGGCATTCGCCAAGGGATTCAGGCATCAGTCGTGCTATTTCGACGACCTGATCATAGGCGTCCTCCTCGATATATCCCATGGTCCTGTAGGACTGCATCATGATCTCCAGCCTGTCATGACCGTATTTTTTCACCATTCTGTTGGTCCATTCGAAGAGCTGGTGAAGTTTTTGCAGGTGGAGTTTTTCTTCCTGTGGTTTTTCAGGGGATACCTGGACTTCTCCAAGCTTTTGCTGGAGGCTTTTGAGCATGGCCTCATCGGTCATCAGCTGATTGTAGGACGGCATATCCTGCAGCTGCCGTGCCGCCGGTAGTGCAGAGGGGAAGCTCTCGGGAATGGAGGGGGCCGGCTGAAGAGGTGCCTCAACTTCCGGGACGGTTTCCGTTTTCTGGGTCGCCTGTTCTTCCTGGCGAGGGGGTTCCGGTGCCGGCACCGGCTGGGCAAAGGAGGGTGTTGACGCGGCAGACGCCAGGATAAACGGGTTTTCCAGTTCGTTCATCCGCTCCCTGATATCGATGAGCAGTTTTTTCACCGATTTTTTTAATAAGTCCACCTCGTCCTGCAGGTTCTGCAGTTTGACTTCCGGATCATCGATGGAAGCGCTGCTGATGATATGATCGACCTGGGACTGGTTCATTGACATATGTGTGTTATATTTGAAAGTATAGTATAAAATCTTTTATCCTGATATTGGCCCGTCATATAAATATTGTTCTTTGCCGGGGAATGTTTGGACAATTGGGAAATTGCTATTTTCAATTCATAATCCGGAATTTATCCTCTTTTTGTCGAAGAATGGACAGTGCATTTTTTCAGGAAGTTCCTTGTCGTTTACATGTGCGTTTCAATATTGATTGGCAGATGCCCGGGTGCAGCCGGTCTGCTGAACGAACCTGATGTTCGGGGATGACGGAAAGGCTGCAAGACCGCTACAGCGTGAATGTCAGGCAGGGTATAACAGAAGAAGAGCGGGATGAATGATGCGAAGAAAAAAAGTGATTAGTAGAGAAGGTTGACCGCGTCGATCTTCGGCGGGGTGGTCCTCTTCAGGCCCAGGGGTGAACCGACTGACGGGCGAATCTCGAGGTTGAACTTCTCGTTCACGCCGAGCGCCGTGGTAGGCATTGCAAGGATGGTGAACTTGTCGTCATTTTCGAGCAGCACATCGTTTGCCGATGCACCGTCGGCGATGGTCCAGTGTCCTGTGGTTGTCGTATTCGCAACCAGATTGGCATTCTTTGTGAGGATTTCCACAACATTGGATGTTGCAAAGACCATCTGGGTGGTGTTGAAGTCAACGGCGGTGCCACCTGCGGCGAGACCGACGGTGAAGCGGATGGTCGTGACTTTGTTGGTTGAGGTATTA
>JBFFLM010000221.1:0-3029 GCA_041554835.1 Methanogenium sp. | reverse complement strand
TTGTCAACGATGACGTTCACCTCATACTTGCGCATGGCAAGCTCCCTGAAGAGAGGGTTCTGGAACTGCGGCGGGAGCTGCTGCTGGACCGCCTCGGGCATGAACTGGGGGAGGTTCTCCACGATATCCTTCTGGACGGCGTCGATGTACGGGTGGATCTCGTCGATCGCCTCGTACTTGTCCTTCAGCGCTGCGACCCGGTGCCCGATTGCGGCGAGGGCGACCTCCTGGTTCAGCTGGCCGATGGTCTCGCTGCCCTTCTGGTCCTGGTCGCGCACCTGCCGGAAGGTGTTTCTCAGCTCGGCCATGAGCTCGTCCTTGCGTTTCTCATACGCTGCCTGGACCTCGGGCGGGAGCACCACGAACTCCTCCTGCAGGTACGGTTCGCCGTTCTCTTTTAACGGGGTGGTAAGAAGCCCCTGCGGCCCTGACTGGATGACAAATCCCTTCTCTTTGGCCACTTCGTCGATATGGGAGAGCAGCCGGACCTTCTCCTCCTCGATCCCGCGGATGGCGGCGTCACGCCGGTTGACATAGTCCTCGCTCTCGAAGACCTTGGGGATGAACCGTTTCGCCTCTTCGATAAACGTCCCCATATCCTCCTTGAACTCCTTTCCCATTCCCGGCGGGAGGCGGATGGCGTTGGGCTCGTACGGGTTCGTGAAGTTGTTTACGTAGATCCAGTCATGGCCCTGCGGCCTTGTCTTTGCCAGTTCGGCGAGAAACTTTTTGACCGCGGTCTTTCTCCCTGTCCCGTAGATGCCGGAGACGTAGAGATTGAACCCCTTCTCTTCTATGTTCAGCCCGAAGGTCAGCGCCGCAAGGGCACGCTTCTGCCCGACGATCTCCTCTAGGGGTTTGAGGTCGCGGGTGCTCGTACAGTCGACAAGCGTCGCGTCGAACCGGTGCCGGTACTGTTCTGGCGGCAGTGGTGTGATCATTTTTCCTGCAACTCCGTTATGCGAGGAATGGTTGCTATACCATAAGAGTCTTATGCGGGAGGATGCAGGGAAGAGCACCAATGACGGGTGAAGGTTCCCGGAGACGGCGGGCCCTCCCCGCGACGATGTGCTGCACGGCCCGGCATCGGCATCATCACCAATCTGACAGGCTCCGGAGGAAAAGAAGGGTAAATGCTGTTAATTTCACCCCATCATTCCGACTGATCGGTAAGCGTCTTTGTATGCAGTTCGAAGGCAAACACGCCGATGGCAAGCCAGACGATGCCGAAGAGCATCGCATATTTGCTGAGGAAGATGAGAAGCAGGCTGCACGAGACGATCCCGAGGAGGGGGGTGAGTGGATAGAAGGGAACCGTAAATCCCCTCGGGATATCCGGCTCATCCCACCTGAGCTTGATGAGGCTCAGGTTGATGAAGAAGAACGTCGTGAGCGTGCCGAAATTAAATATCTGTGCAAGCGTATCGAGATTTCCCCGTGCAAGCAGAATGATCGCCGCTGCGACAAGTCCCACCAGAAGGACGGCATAGAGCGGAACCCCCTTTTTGGAGATGACCGCCAATTTCCCGGGCAGGATCCCCTGCCGGGACATGGCAAAGATCGCCCGGGAACCCCCGAATATGCTTGATATGACGACGGATGCGGTGGCAAAGAGGGCGGCTATCGAGACGTACTTCAGGATGAAGGGATTTGAGGTCGCCTGCATGAGCGCCGTTTCCAAAGGTGCGGTGGAGGTCTCGAGAATGTTCCAGTCCAGAAGGCCGATCGCGACAACGGAGACGCTGATATATACGGCTGAACTGACGAGAAACGCGATCATGAGAGCTCTCGGCACGTTTCGTTCCGGGTCTCTCACCTCCTCTGCGATGACCGTGACCGTGTTGAACCCGACAAATGCAAAGAAGATCACCGCTGCGCCATGGATGGTGCCCGATATCCCGTACGGGAAGAAGGGCTGGTAGGTCCCGGTCGGGCCGTTGGAGATGATGAAGCTGCCCCCGACGACGACGAAGATGATGAGCGCCACGATCTTCAGCAGAACCAGAATGCCGTTTGCCCCTGCCGCTTCCCGCATGCCGAACAGGTTCACGAAGGCAAGGACGACGGGGAGCAGGCACCCGACCAGGATGAGTGCGACCTGGGTCGATGAGAACCCGATGAAATACAGGAAATAACCGGCAAACCCGATGGAGACGGCACTTGCCCCGATGATATAATCCGCCGACTGCATCCAGCCCACCACAAACCCCCAGAACTTTCCGAAGGCTTTACTGGTGAAAATAAAGGATCCGCCCGATTCGGTGATGAAGGACGAGAGTTCCGCGGCGCTGAGCGCCGTGAAGAGGGCGACGAACCCCGCGATGATAAAGGAGAGAATGACCGACGGCCCCGCAATGCCGGACGCAACGCCCACCAGTACGAATATCCCCGCACCGATGATGGCCCCGATACTGACGGCCGCGGCGGGCCATACCCCCAGTGTGCGTTTCAGTTCGGTCATGAGTAGTAGTCTGATACCCGCGGATGCATATGAGACTTTGCCCTCCGTTATTGAGGACGGAGGAACGGAGGGCCCTTCGGCTGAGACGGCATCTCCGTATGACAACGAAACCCCCCGCCCCAACCCGGCAGAAGAGGGACGAAGGGCAGCCCGTTCACCGACTGTGATTGGGCCACTACCTCTCCAGCCACGCCCGGAGCTCCTTTGCCGGCCGGGTATTGATCACATCCACCCGCTCCAGCCAGCCCCGCCGGGCGACGGCGACCCCGAGGTCCATGAACCGGAGGTGGTCGCTGTCGTGGGCGTCGGTCCCGAGGGCAAGCGTCACCCCCGCATCGCGGGCCCGCCGGCAGTGGACGTCGGAGAGGTCGAGCCGGGTGGGAAAGGCGTTGATCTCCATCATGACGCGGGCGTTCGCCGCCGCCGCAAAGACCGCGTCCATGTCGAATTGGTAGGCCGGACGGCGCTGGATGAGGCGGCCGGTGGGATGCCCGATGATGTCCACGTGGTCGTGGTGGACGGCGGCAAGGAGGCGCTCCGTCATCTCCTTCTCCTCCTGCCGGAAGCC
>JBFFLM010000220.1:0-3032 GCA_041554835.1 Methanogenium sp. | reverse complement strand
TCAGGTTCCAATTTGTAAGGGTCGGTCAATATTGCGCAGCAGGGTGAGGATGGAAAGGGCGGCAAGATAACTCGTTGCCGGGTTGTCCGGACTTGGATTGTTCCTGACGGTTATGGTTACTTCACCGAATTCACCTTCATAGGTGAGTTCATGGATATTCCGTGTTGCCGCGGGATCCACCCAGAGTTCGACTTCCGCCTCTACGCCGGATGCCAGTTCAATTGCCACGGCGACATTAATATTTTTCGGAAATTCCCTGATGCAGTCCGCTGCTGTTCCTTTAAAAACAAGCATCCGGGTATCAGTGGTAATCCCGAGGGATGCGGGACTTTTGGTTGTCCTCAGGACAACACGGGTGATGTCGGCAAATTTTCCGGTTTTCAGTCCGTCCAGTCCGACGATGGCCCCAGAAGGAATGTAGACTTTTCTCCCGTTACCAGCCGCGAGCTCTTCTATGGAATCCCGTAGTATGGGGTCGGCAAGCGCCCCGACGCTCAGGATAACGATGTCTTTCCCCTTCAAAAGAACCGTCTGCGCATATTCCCTGACCGCCGTAACCGATGCCGCTTCGACGATGATATCCGCATCGCATTCCATGAACCGGACAAAATCGGGATAAACTGTTGCTCCGCACAGGTCTGCGACCTCTTGCGCCCTTTTGGTATCCACATCATATACTGCGGTTACGACGAATCCGTCACACCTTCCGGCAATGATATGACCGACATTGCCACACCCAAGGAGTCCGACCTTTTTCATCTGTATATATTCATTGCGATGGCAGGGTTAATGTATTTCGCCCGTTCGATGGAACGCTTCACCTTTCGGGAGGACAGAACCATTTTATATTTCTTCTGACGAATATACTCGTCAATGTGTGGTGAATGTTTTTTTGCCCGTGATTGCTTTTATCACCGGTAGCCCGGCCCACGCAGACTGCACCTATCGTTTTAGCATCTTTTACCAGCACTATAGCGGAGAGAGCGTAATCTTTAACTGGTTTACGCAGACTCTCTGGTAGATGCCGGAATTTTTCTCCTGATCCCGATTGCATCCAACCGGGGAGGAATACCAATGAGAGGAAAAGAAATTCGTCTTGAAAGAATCATGAACCGTGATACAGGCACCACCGTCATCGTGCCTCTTGACCACGGGGTATCGTCCGGACCTATCCCGGGTATCATCGACCTTGATGATACGGTGGGGATGGTCGCCCGGGGAGGAGCAAATGCGGTGATAGGCCATATCGGGCTTGCCCTGCATGGGCACCGCAAGGGGGGGCCTGATATCGGGCTCATCCTGCACCTCTCCGCAAGCACCGATCTAGGGCCTGACCCGAACGACAAAGTGATCGTCAATACGGTCACCAATGCCCTGAAGATGGGCGCGGACGGGGTGAGCGTCCACTGCAACATCGGTGCCGAGTCGGAGTCACGGATGCTTGCGGACCTCGGCCGCATTGCGGTGGAATGCATGGAATGGGGCATGCCCCTGCTTGCCATGATGTACCCGCGCGGAGCAAAGGTCGAGGATGAGAAGGGAGTTGACGACGTCAAACATGCCGCACGGGTGGCTTCCGAACTCGGGGCGGACATCGTCAAGACTCCGTACACCGGCGATCCGGACTCATTCCGCGAGGTGACCCTGGGCTGTCATGTCCCCGTGGTCGTCGCCGGCGGGTCCAAGACCGATGATCGCACCACCCTTGAGCTGATTGAAGGGGCGATGGAGGCAGGTGCGGCAGGGATATCCATCGGCCGCAATGCATTTCAGCATCCGAATCCTGACCTCTTTGTACGGGCTATGGCCATGGTTGTCCATGAACGCCGGAGTGCCGATGAAGCAATGGAGATCCTGAGGGTATAATATGGAAATCGGAAAAGCAATCCGTTTGGAGCGGATCATGGACAGAAACACGGGGAAGTCGGTCATTATACCAATGGATCACGGCTTCTCCCTCGGGCAGATATATGGGCTCTCCGATATGCCGCAGGTGATATCCGACGTCAGTGAGGGTGGAGCAAATGCCATCGTCCTGCACAAGGGGATGGTCCGGCACGGTCACCGGAAGCATGGCCGCGATATTGGCCTCATCGTCCACCTCTCGGCAAGTACCAGCCTGAATCCCGACCCGAATGACAAGGTGAGCGTCTGTACCGTGGAAGAGGCAATCTCTCTTGGAGCCGACTGCGTCTCCATACATGTCAACCTCGGAGCATCCAATGAGTCGCGGATGCTGGAGGAGGCAGGAGCGATCTCCAAGGAATGTACCTGGTGGGGGATGCCGCTTCTTGTGATGATCTACCCCCGCGGGGACCACATCGACTCCAATGACCCGCTTGCCATCGGCCACTGCGTCCGTGTGGCAGAGGAGCTCGGGGCCGACATAATCAAGACCAGTTACACCGGGGATCCGGAGAGCTTTGCCGCCATTACGAACGCCTGCGCCGTGCCCGTGGTGGTTGCCGGGGGCGAGAAGGGCGGCGACCTTGCAGCCCTTTCGATGATACGTGATGCGATAGGTGCCGGTGCAGCAGGCGTTGCCATGGGTCGCAACGCTTTCCAGCGCGAAAACCCCTCGGGATTTATCCGCGCCATCTGTCGGGTGGTCCACGCGGGCGACGACCCCCGCACGGCACTGGAGGAATGTGAGTGAAGCTTTTCTGGGTGGATGTGCGGCCGTGGAACAAGGACATCGCCACGACGGCACTGGAACGCGGTGCCGGGGCCCTGATGGTCGATGATCCGACACCGGCCCGTGCCCTCGGGAGAGTGGCTACCATCGGCCCGGGTGGCGACCTTGAACCGGGGGGGGACGTCTTTGAGGTGGTCATCGACGGAAAGGCGGGTGAGGAGGAGGCCCTTGCCCGTTCGAGGCAGGGATATGCAGTGGTATCGACCACCGACTGGTCGGTCATTCCCCTCGAGAACCTCGTTTCGCAGTCGGACAGGATAGTGGCTGTCGTACGAAATGCTGAAGAAGCCCGCGTCGCCCTCACGGTCCTTGAGAAAGGCTGTGCCGGCATTCTTCT
>JBFFLM010000219.1:0-3033 GCA_041554835.1 Methanogenium sp. | reverse complement strand
GTTGTAAAAAAGGATTGTGTGATAAAAAAATGAATGTCGGTTCAGCGTCTCTTCCAGAGAAGGGCGAAGGCGCCGAGGGCGATCAGGGGAACGCAGGCGAGCGGTGCCGACTGCGTGGGTTCGGGTGCTGGGGTGGCATCGTCGGTAGGTTCGGTCGTCTGCGTTGTTGCCTGAGCAGGTGCCGTAGTAGTGGCGGTTGGCTGTGTCTCTGACACGGTCGTTGCGGATGCACCACCGGTGAAGAGACCGTAGAGACTGAAGTGGGTGATCTCTGCGGTGATCGTGCGGGTCGCCGTGTTCACCGTTGCCGGGAGTTCGATCCATTCGTCTGTCCCTTCGTCATAGTACCTGATGCTGAGGTCCCCGGCGTCAAGGGCATCCCACTCGTCGGCAGGGATGGTGAAGGCGAGCGTGATCGACGGTGCGAAGGTGGCGCCGGACGGTGTGCACCGGTAGGCGTAGCCGGCGAAGGTGAAGGCGCCGTTCGGGGTGTCGGGCACCTCTGATGCGTTGATTGCCACGATGGTGATCTCCTCGACGGAGGTTCCGTCGGCGTTGTGAGCAATGACGCCCTGTGCAAGGGTGAGGGTGGCGACGCCGTCATCGGTGTGGATAAGAGTCTTCTTCAGGACCTTGCCCTCGAAGGAGGTGAGGATCGTGCCACTGCCGCCGTTAAAGACGAACGGGCTGTTACTGTTGCCGCCGCCGGATCCGTGGCGAACGGGGGTTGGCGTGGGTGCGGGGTTGCTGACAGTGATGTAGTTCGTCTTCGTCTCGGTGTCATTGGCTGCTCCGAGGCCGGCCGTGAGGGCGACACTGTAGGTGCCTGCGGTGGTGTAGGCATGCGACGGGTTCTGCTCCGGTGAGGTGGCACCGTCGCCGAAGTCCCATTCCCATGTGTCCGGTGCACCGAGCGAGGTCTCATTGAACTGGACGGTCATGCCGGCAAGCCCAACAAGTGGTGCCGCGGTGAAGTTTGCGAGCATCGCAACGGAAATCCCGGTGGTTGCCGAGTCGGTGCCGCCCGGCGAGGTCACGAAGAGCGTCGCCGTGTAGGTACCTGCGGTGTCGTAGGTGTGAGCGGGGTTCTTCAGGGCGGGGGTGGTCGTGTTGAACCATGTATCATCGCCAAAGGACCAGTTCCAGCAGGCGATCTCGACGCCGATGGAGGCATCGGTGAAGTTGACGGTCAGATCGGCCGGGCCGGATGCATGGTCAACGGTGAAATCCGCAACAGGCGGGAGTGCTGCAAGGGTGAAGGTTGCCTCCGTGGTTGTGTCGTTAGTAATGATTACATCCTGAATGGCAGGAGCCGCATACCCGGCCTTTGCGACGGTGACGTTGTGGGGCCCTGCAATGAGGTTGGTGATGGTGGTATTGGTCTGCTGCGTGGTGTTTACCCCGTCGAGCCATATCCACGCATCAGCGGGGGTTGAGTTGACCGAGAGGTTGCCGTACTCGTGTGCGAGGAGGAAATCCTGTGTGAGCGAGCACCCGTCGGTGATGGTCACGGTGCTGTTTGCCGGTGTTGCGTAGTAGTCGAGCCGGACGGTCACGTTGTGGTCGCCGATCGGCAGGGTGAATTCGTGTTCGGTTGTCTGCGTGGTGTTTGCCCCGTCAATCCAGACCCATGCGTCCGATGGGGTGGAGGTGACGGTGACATTGCCGGTGAGAAGCGAGAGGGTGAAGTCCGCCGTGGTCGTGGTGGCGTTGGTGACGGTGACGGTCCGGTTCACCGGAACCTGATAGTCGGTCATTGTCACCGTGACATTGTACTCCCCGACGAGCATATCGGCGATGGTGTAGGGGGTCTGGTGGGAGATGTTTGCCCCGTCGAGCCAGATCCATGCCTCCGACGGGTTGGAGGTGACGGTGATGTTGCCCGTCTCTGGTGTCAGGGCAAAGGACATCTCTGCTGTCGTACCGTTGGTGACGGTGACGTCCTGTGCAGCGGGGGTGATGAAATCGGTCTTCAGGACGGTGACATTGTGCGGCCCCGCCTCGACATTGAGAAGGGTGCTATTGGTCTGCTGGGTCATGTTTGCCCCGTCGAGCCAGATCCAGGCGTCCGCGGGGGTGGAGTTGACCGAGATATTCCCGTATTCGTGTGCGAGAGTGAACTCCTCCGCAAGCGTACAACCGTCGGTGATGGTCACGGTGCTGTTTGCCGGTGTCACGTAATAGTCGAGCCGGACGGTCACGTTGTGGTCGCCAATGGGGAGAGAGAACTCATGGCCGGTCTGTTGGGTGGTATTTGCGCCGTCAATCCAGACCCATGCACCAGAGGGGGCTGAGGTGACGGTGACATTCCCGGTGAGCGGTGCAAGAGTGAAGTCCACCGTGGTCGTCGTGGCGTTGGTGATGGTGAACGTCTCGTTCAGGGGGATTTCAAAGCCCTCTTTCTGGACCGTGACGTTGCGGGTCCCCACCAGCATGTCGACAATGGTAAAGGGGGTCTGCTGGGAGATGTTTCCTCCCTCGATCCAGATCCATGCCCCTGCAGGGTCGGAGGTGACGGTGAGGTTGCCGGTCTGCGGCGTCAGGGCAAAGGAGACGGTGGCGGTACCCCCGTCCGTGACCGCGACGTTCTGGGCCGCAGGGGTGATAAATCCGTCCTTTTGTACCGTGACCGCATAGGTCCCGACGGGAAGGTTCGTGAGCGTGGTGTTGGTCGTTTCCACACGCGGCGTGCCGTCAAGGACGATCGTCGCACTTGCGGGAACAGAGGTGACGTTCAGGTTGCCGACGGGGCTTCCGTAGGTGTAGAGGAGATCGATATCCGCCGGCCAGCTCATTAGTTCTGCGTCATAGCTGATGCCGGGGTTGCCTGCGGAATCAATGGCAAGGGATATCGTGCTGACGCCATTAGGTGACGATGCGATGGTGGTAATTTCCCATCCCGTGCCGTTGTAAGATGCATATTTCACGGTTCCGCTCTTTATGTAGGCGATACATGGGTCGTCATTCGTGTCAAAGGCAAGTGAGGTTTCACCTGCGTAACTACTTACCTCTTCGATGGTTTCGAAATGCCAT
>JBFFLM010000218.1:0-3035 GCA_041554835.1 Methanogenium sp. | reverse complement strand
GAGGCACACCCCCGCCGGATTGCCGGCAAACGGCCGTGAGGTGAAGGCGTCCACCGTACAGTACCTGCAAGCCATAGATGGTTGAGGATCAGCCCTTCGGACTAATAAAAGGTTGGTTGGCGGTCTTATCTGCCACCGTAATAGGAGAAGAGGAGCTCGGTCACCCGCCGCACATCCTCGCCGTCCTTCCGGACACCTGCCAGATAGGCGGAGAAGACCTCGTCGGTCACCACGTGCAGGCCGGGTTTGAAGAGGTCGGCGTGCTGCTGGAGATCAAATGACCGCGCCTCGGCCTCGGTCAGGTGGAGGGATTTGAACTCTCCCTCATGGGGCATATAGACGGGGTTCTCCTCACGCGGGGTCCGTAGCACGAGGTCGGCAAGCGGTGTCGAGGGGATGGGTTCTGCGATGGAGACAAAGACATCGTCGAGACTGTTCATCGTGATGAAGTCCTTTGTCGCCTCGTATTCCTCCCCGGTCTCGGTCGGGTAGCCGACGATGAAGCTTCCGGCGACCTTCAGGCCGTGCTCACGGCAGGCCTCCACGCCTCTCCCTGCCTCCTCGGCGGTTACTCCCTTGCCCATCAGGCGCAGGATACGGTCGCTTCCCGACTCGAGCCCAAAAAAGACCCACCCGATGGTATAGTCGCGGATGGCATCGAGGACCGTATCCGAGATGCAGTCCACCCGGATGTCAGGCGACGAGATGTTCTTCGGACCCATGATTGCGGCCATCCCTTCGAGAAGGGCAGCAAACGCCTCGTCGTTCACCTTTCCATCGGGTGAACAGCAGTAGAGCGATCCCGTCCCGCCGGAGACGGAAAGGCGCTGTGCCCCGGCATCCTTGAACACCTGCACCTCGGCAAGTACATCCTCGAGGTCGCGGCTGCGCACCTCGCGCCCGAAGAACCGGGGGACCTGGCAGAAGGTGCATGCGCCGATGCACCCGCGGTGACTCTCGATATAGGCCGATGCCCCGCGGATATCCTGGCTGCCGATATCGGCGGGGATGAGCGGCAGGGGCCGGTGCATGGACGCCGGGGGTGCGGGTCCGGTGAACCGCATCTCTGCGCCCTGCATCCACGCACAGCCGGGAATGCCCTCATGGGGTCCTTCCGCCATCAGCCGGAGCACCGTCTCCTCGCCCTCGCCCACACAGACCGCATCGGGAGACAGTTCGCCAAGCACGATCTCCGGAGCGGCGGAGACGGGCCCTCCCACATAGACGGCACCGCCCCTCCCCCGGTGGCCTGCGACAAACGCCTTGATATCGGGACTCATCAGGTGCTGGGTGGAGTAGAGGGAGAGGAGAACGGGGATTCCCGGTTCGGCGGCAAGCTCCCGTTTCAGGTCTACCTCGTATCCAGCGTCACGAAGCACGCCCCCGATGAGCATCGCCCCGTAGGTATGGATATCCGGTGAGATGACGGTGACTCTCATATACACTATCTTTGTGATGACTGAGGCATATAAGCGATCCATCGGGAACGGGGACGTACAGGGGGAAACGGGCCATCGTCAGCGGCAGAGGGGTACAGCCGGCTGGAGAATGTGGCGGGTGGAAAAAAAGAAAAATGTATCAGTCCCTGCGGCGGGACGAGGCCAGAAGGCCTGCGATGCCGAGACCTGCCACAAGGCCGAAGAGCGGTGCCGGAGACTGGGTGGGCGTGCTGTCAGGCGAGAGGCTTGCCGAGACGTAGGACGTCGTACCTGAGTTTACCTCAACGGTGCTGGAGTAGTCCGTGTAGCCTGAAAGCCTGAGGCTGACCGTGTAGCTGCCGGGGGTAAGGTCGGTGAGTGTCACAGGCGTGATGCCCTTGTTGACGTTATTCAGATACACCGTCGCACCGGTCGGCGATGAGGTGACGTCGATGGCACCGTTGCCGGTCGCACCGCCCTGCAGGTTGGCGGTCACCGTCGAGGTCTGTCCGGAGTTGACCGTCACCGAGGTGACGGAGTCCTGGTAGCCTGCAAGGGTCACCTTGACCGTGTGGGTCCCTGCGGCAACGCCGTTGATGTTGAGGGGGGTGCCGGGTTCGGTCTGGCCGTGGAAGACACCGTCAAGGTAGACCGAGGCATAGGCCGGGTTGGAGGTCACCGAGACCGACCCGGTTGTCGGGTTCGGGATGGCCTTCAGGGTTGCTGTTACGTAGGTGACCTGGTTCGAGTGAATCTGGAAGGTGTTTGACCATTCCTCGTAACCGGCCATCGTGATCTCAAGGATGTGGGCGCCCTGCGAGAGGCCGCCGACGGTCCGGGGAGAGGTGCCCTTGTAGTCGCCGTCGATGTACACCTGGGCATTGGACGGGTAGGTCGTCACCGAGAGGGTGCCGTAGGTCGCCTGGGCCTTGAGGACCGCCTGCGTACTCACCGTCTGTCCGGCCTTGATGGTGATATCATCGTAGTAATCGTTATATCCGGTATACGTGAGCCGGAGGTTGTGGGTGCCGGCGGAAAGACCGCTCACCGTTTCAGGGGTGGTGCCCTTGTAGATGCCGTCGACATAGACCGCGGCACCGCTGGGGGATGAGCTGATGCTGATGGCGCCGGTGGTAGGCTGGATCTGGTTCAGGGTCAGGTAGACCGACTGGTGCTCGCCTGCACCTGGCATGGTGGGGAGGCTTGCGGATGCAGAGCTGTAGCCGTTCTTGGAGGCGGTTACGGTGCTGTACGGGGTCGCTGTCGAGTAGACAGCAACACTCAGAATGCCACCGGTTGTTTCGCCCTTGTATTCGCCGTCGAAGTAGATGGCGGCGCCGTCCACGTTGGTGTGGATGTCGTACCATCCCTCGTCTCCGCCGAGAGTTGTGGCGCACATCGCGCAGGGCACTGCCGCACAGAGAAGAAGCAGGGCCATTGCAGTTGCAGGAATGCTGTGGTTCATATGAATCATAGGGGGATTATTGCTATGCATATAAATAATTGCTGAAAATTTCACCATTATTCAATTGTGCGGAGAAATTTCTGCATATTGGTCTGAAAAAATTGTATGGCAAAAATATGGGATTATAATTCTTATCCAAAAGGAAAAAAGGG
>JBFFLM010000217.1:0-3039 GCA_041554835.1 Methanogenium sp. | reverse complement strand
TCGCGGATCACCGATTCGGCGACCTTTCGCCCGATGATCGCACCTACCTTGTCCACGCCCGCCCTGACGACGGCCGCAGGAGTGGTAAGCCCGTTTGTGTACAGACGGCGGGCACGGACACGCCCGATGCCGCGGATCTTCACAAGCGGGATCAGCTCCGCCTTGATACCGTGTTTTACCCGCAGTTCGGTGGCAGCAATCGCCTCGGTGTGGACGGGGGCCATCAGGCGGGCGAGGCGGCTGCCGGCATGAACAAGCCAGCCGACCCCGTCGACCACATTATAGATATCTCCCGGCCCGACCCCGTAGCGTTCGCAGACCGTCTCCTCACCGACCTCCTCCATCCAGTCGAGGAGCAGCATCGTCGTCTTCAGTGCCCGGAAGAAGTCCTCCATGTCGGTATAGGAGAATTCACCCCAGAGTTCGTCTTCATGGGAATAATAGAACTTCTCGAGCATCTCCATGTCGTTTTTGCGCACGTACAGGGTGTACATGTCAGGCGTCGTGCAGAGAAGCTGCAGGAGCCCTGCGATCGACCACTCGTCGTGGTCACGGAGACCGTGGGTGATGATCTCTGCTGAGCGAGGGTCGATATAGAGGCGGGAGGTAAGCTCGCCGTATTCCGTCGCCGAGAGGGATCCGTTCAGGTCCGTTATCATGCCCGCCTCCGTGAGAAATGCGATGGAACGGTCTACGATCCTCTGCAGGAGACGTTCCTCGCCGTGCTGGTGGGCGTAGAAGGTCTTCTTCAGAAATGCCGTCAGGCCGTCCCGGTCACGGACAAAGCGTGTTGCGATGAGCGAGAGTATATGGGTGGTGAGCACGCCTTCGGAGGACGACCTCGACGAGACATCCTCGTCGGGTGCGGTGCAGTAC
The DNA here is from genome assembly GCA_041554835.1 of Methanogenium sp. Taxonomy (GTDB): domain Archaea; phylum Halobacteriota; class Methanomicrobia; order Methanomicrobiales; family Methanomicrobiaceae; genus Methanovulcanius. Next base: position 2,163 of record JBFFLM010000217.1, on the reverse strand, counting down.
TCCTCGAAGAGGTCGTAGACGGCGTCCTCGCTCCTTGCGATGAGGACCGCCTCCCCGTACGGGTCCAGGTGTGGCCGTCCGGCTCTCCCCGCCATCTGGCGGTACTCCCGGACCGGAATGGGCGTCATCCCCGACCCAGCCGAGAAGCGGAGGTAGTCCCGGATGATCACCCGCCGTGCCGGGAGGTTGAGTCCTGCGGCGAGTGTGGGGGTCGAGGAGATGGCGCGGATGGCACCCTCGCGAAAGCCCTGCTCCACGAGGGATCGCTGCGCGGGACCGAGGCCTGCGTGGTGGAAGGCGGCGCCGTTACGGACGCAGGCTGCTAGGACCCTGCCCATGTCGGTCTCGGCCGCCGCCTCGAGGCGGGTCGCAAGCTCCTTAAGGCCGGGTTCGTCGAGCTTCAGCGCCTGGGCAGCCCGTTTGGCATAGGCCTCGGCATTACGGCGTGATGAGACAAAGACCAGGCACTGGCCGCCGTCTGCGACGCAGTCGAGGAGAAGATTGACATCCTCATGTTTGGTGATGGCGGGGTACTCGCGCTCGCTTCCGTCGAAGTAGATGGTATCGCGGTAGGCGACCCCTTCCCTGAGGTCGACCGGCCGCCAGTCGGAGGTGACGAGGTCCGCGTCCAGCCACCCGGCGAGTGTCGACGGGTTGCCGATCGTCGCAGAGAGAGCGATCACCTGCATCGCCGGGTTCATGTGCCGGAGCTTGGTGATCACCATCTCAAGGGTGGGTCCGCGGTCCTCGGAGTCGATGAGATGAACCTCGTCCACAACGAGGAGGGTGACATCCCGCAGCCACGGCGCGCCGTTTCGCAACAGGGAATCCACTTTTTCGGAGGTGGCGATGATGATGTCATTTTGTCCGAGATAGGCGTCCCGGCGGTCGAGGTCGCCGGTTGCCACTCCGACCGAGGCGCCCTTGCCGGTAAAATCAGTGTATTTCTCGCTCGCGAGTGCCTTTAAGGGGACAATATAGAGGCAGCGCCCACCCTGTGCCACGTGGGTGTGCATCGCCATCTCGGCAATCAGGGTCTTTCCCGATGCCGTGGGGATAGCGACCAGGAGGTTTCTCCCTGTCAGGAGACCTTTCTCCACGCACGCCTCCTGCGGAGGATAGAGGCTGCCAATTCCCCTGGAGGTGTAGGCCGTGACCAGTTCTGCCGGCAGTGGAAGGTCCGAAATTTTCATCTATACCCCTTTTTTTCCAGTTGAAAACGCAGGATTCGGGTTCTTTCACGAATTCTTCGGGGATCCTCCGGAATAGGTTCCAGTAGAAATAATCCCTTTTTGCCCATGAATTGGTGTTTTGCAGGTGAAAAACCCACGAATCCGGAAACGGTTCAAACCAATACTTTTTTCAGGTAAATTTGGTCAATTTACCCGCGCCCGGAAAGGCCCCTCCGTCGTCCTGTTTATGCTTTCAGTAATAATATTCAAACATATTCGCTTTTTGTTCCTTGCGTTTTCGGTCAAGGAAGGAAAAGACGGTTGCGTGCGGCAGACCCTCGACGAGCATCTCGACGGCTTCGCTGACTATCTTCACCTGGTCGAGGGTGCCGATGATGGCTACCGTCTTTCCGTGGACGGAGACGAGGGCACCGGTCATGTCTTCGATCTGTTCCCGGGCCCTTCCGTTCTTGCCGATGATGCGTCCCCGGAGGCGTTCCATCTGTTTCGGTGTCTGGCAGACGCCAGAGAGGTCCATGATGTCGAGCAGAAGATCCTCCTCCTCGAGGAGGGTGTAGGCCCGCTCCGGAGAGAACCCGCGGTTGATGGCCCGTACGAGTTCGGTCGTTCGCATGACGGCGAGGGCATCCTCGCCATCGATGGTCACAAGCCCCTCATCTGAGTCGACAATGAGCTTTGTGCCGGTGAGTTCTTCGATCTGGCGTTTGGTTGCCCCGCCCTTTCCTATGAGGACTGCGACGCGGCTGGCGGTGATTTTTATATCGGTGGTGGTCATGGTGGGTTGCTTCCCTTAAAATCTGATCACTATGGGGCGGGAGAGGGGATAATGGTTGGCGGCAGTGCATTATGCGCGCCTGTAAGGTTTTTATTGGAAATTTCGTAAACATATCCGGGGAAACAAGAATACACATAAATAATATTGAAACAATTAAGGGGCATTTGAACGAACCCAATCTTCTTCATATAGTAT
>JBFFLM010000216.1:0-3062 GCA_041554835.1 Methanogenium sp. | reverse complement strand
GGCGGAGACGCCGGAGAAAATATCGTACCTGAATAAACGGCCCAAAACGCGATGAAAGCGAGGAGAAGAAACGTGATGATTGAAATTGCAACAGCAACTGCTGCTTTTGCGGTGCTGATCTCCTGCAGCTCCCGGACTCCAATCACACTCAAAACAAGTTCCCAGATAAAAAAGAGAATGCCAATAAGCGGGAGCCAACCCAGGAGGAGAGTAGGAGTCTTTGCGTAGAAATATGCTGTTATGGTCTGCCGGATTCCATTGCGCCCGCCAAGGAGATACACCCACAGGTGAAGCCATGCGGCAAGGAGAAGTGCCACGATGAAACTGCCAATAAGCAGGGCGAAGAATACAAAGATAATAACGCCATACGCCATCGGACCCACGAACATCCCGCCAAGCAAGGTGTCCAGATATATCGCATGAATAATTGTAGAGAAAAATGTGTTGATTATCAGAAGGAGGCCAAAATAAACGCATACCGTTGTCAGGTCATCAGATTGTGACCGGTGAAACGTTTCAACCGGATTCAGCAGGAACCCCTTGATTTTTCCAACGGTGTCTTCGGCCACAATAGCAAATGGTAGATTACTATCAGATTTAAAAGTACCCTGCCTAAGAATATTTGCGAATGGTCCTTCATCCCAACCCAAAATACGCCCAATTTAGCCGTATTTCAGGCAATTTTCAGGCCTTCAAAAAAGAATCGTTCTCCTCGCCCCCCATGCCAAACGGGGCCATTTCCAAGGACTATATTCGCTCATTACAGGCAGCCGTTTTCCCAGGGTGCAGATGGTAGGGAGAGGGTGCGATCCGCCCGCATTTTGCGTCTGTGTCGATCGTATTTATGGCCCTTTTTTAGCAAATGAAGCCGTATTTAAACGTTTCTTATACGAAGCCACTCCTGAACACGGCCGCAGGGTCATCCACCCGATGCCGTCCAAACGATACAAACAATTAAATCTCATCGTATAGTAAATAAGACATATGTCTAATAAATTAGACATATCCGAAAACGGGCTCCTGGTTCTCACCCTCTTTACCAACGGGTATGACCGCGAATACTACATTCGGGAGATCTGTACCTATCTCCCCCTCAGTCACGGGACTGCGCAAACTCTCCTCGTACGATTTGAGGAAAAACAAGTGCTTGAGTCGTCTCAACGTGGAAAAATTCGGCTGTTCCGGATTAAACAGGGTGAAATTGCCATCCAGTATTTCGTCCTCGCCGAGATCTACAAAAAGATCCGCTTTATGGAAAATCATCTCTTTATTGCTGAGATTGTAACCAAAATCTCCTCTGTATCAGAAGGTATTGTCGTTCTTTTCGGGAGTTATGCGAAAGGAACTGCTACAGAGGATTCTGATATCAATATCTTCATCGCAGGGGCCACGGATGAACGGGCCGTCAATACAATCGAAAAAATGTACGGTGTCGAGATCAATACTGTCGTGTACCCGGAGGATGCATTCATGTCACGGGGAGAGTTTGATTCTCTTGTTACTGAAGTCAAAAAGAACCATATTGTCTGGAAGAACGCGGAATCGTTTGTCCGGGAGGTGATGGCATGAGAGACAGATTGTCCTGGTGCGCCGGAATTAAAAATGGTATCATGTTCGTCGAACCGAATGACAATCTTTCATCTGCATATCTGAAAAGGCTGAAGAAGCAATGGAGGCAATGCATTCTGTTTCATCATTTGACTGGAAGATCTCGACCGGACATTATTCCATGTATTTTTCCCTGTATTCCATTCTCATGAAGATTGGAATCAAGTCGGAAAACCACACCTGCACCATTGAAATTATGCAGCACCTTCTTACAGAATATTTTACACCCGATGAGTGTGAGCTGATCGAAAAAGCACGTCGTGCACGTGTGGAAACACAGTATTATGTCACCGGGAGTGTTTCTGAGACCTTCACCGCTACCCTCTCAAAGCGGGTGCCCCGGTTTCTTGTGACATGCAGGTCAACTGTCGACGGGCTTGATGAAAAAAGGTGCAGACATTGCGGAACCGGTTGACCGAATTAATTGACGAGAGCAGAAACAATCATTGAACGAGGAACAGAGGGCATGCCTCCCCAATAGTATGGAAGTGGTATGGCCGGGGGCATGTATCCAGGCATTTCCCCGGAGAATGTTCACTCCTAAAACCTGACCACCAGAGACCCACAAGGGTACGCCCTCACTCCTCCTTCGCCTTCAACAGAAGCCAGTCGTTCTCCCCTGCCTTCCTGAACCGGACCAACGCGTACTTCCCTTCGAGGCGATTTCCGTGCAGCACCACCTCGATCTTCTCCTCGTCATTCCACTCCACGAGCTCGTAGGAACCGCGGTCCCAGAGGGCCACCTCCCCCGCCCCGTACTCCCCTTCCGGGATGGTCCCCTCGAATGCCGCATAGGCGAGGGGATGATCATCGGTCCGGACGGCAAGCCTCTTTTCGCCGGGCTCCTGTGGGATCTCCTTTGGGACGGCAAAGGAGACCAGTACCCCGTCGTGCTCCAGCCGCAGGTCGAAATGGTGGCGGCGGGCAGCATGCTCCTGCACCACGAAGAGTGTCCCTTCCCCCCCGTCCGGGGCCGCCTCTCCTTCGGGTTCGCCGGTCGCATCGAAATCCCGCTTCTTGTGGTATTTTTTTAAGCTCATGATCTCTTCCTTCCGGCAGACAGGTCAGGAGAATCCGGGGAGCGGCACGGATGTACTACAGGATCGCCTCCTCCCCGGACATCCCGGAGGAGGGACACAGGATATGATCGAGGTGGGTGACCATCACCTTTCCTACCCGCTGACCGGCCTTCGTGGCATGCACCAAACGGGTGAGGATACCACCCCATCCATGAAAAACCTTGCCGGGCCGATCCCATATCACGATGATATGATGCATCGCAGAACCTTTATCGCATCAAAATCGGATCTGTGTTTAAATGACCATAGGGGATTTTTTCAGACCAGATCGGTGGAAGGTTGCCATCCCGCTTGCGATCTGGCTGTTTTTGATGAATCTCATCTATTGGGCACCGTATATCAAGTACGATATGGGTATCGATGATTACCTGTATT
>JBFFLM010000215.1:0-3066 GCA_041554835.1 Methanogenium sp. | reverse complement strand
GGGACCTACTCCCCCTGCACCGTCTGCGAAGGGATTATCAAGAATCTGCTCTTCCCCTGATTCTTCATCAAGAATATAGATCTGAGGTGTGCGCCCAAAACGCTGTTCAACGGTCGGCCCAGATTCTGATGTCCGGATACTTACAGCTATCTTCATAATACTCACTCAAATATTACACAATAGCGTATAAATATATTAACCTAGTGTCAGAAACCAGAACATCAGGACTTTTTCTGAGATACATCGCAACACACCGCCAGAAACTTCTCCACCACCCATTCATTCCTCACTTCCGGGTGAAACATTACCCCATAACACGGCAAGGATCGATGTTTCACCACCTGAATGCAACAATCGGACTTCGCCATAACCACAAAGTCATCCGGGGGGCATGGAGCATACCGGTGGAGCTCATAGGCCATGAATTCGCTGCGATCGATAAACCCGTCTTCATGGAGCGACTTTATCAGGGTCATGCCAATTTCCGGCCTCATCTCCAGATGCCCGCCAAAGGCAAGAACCATTGCCTGAAACCCTGCGCATATCCCCAATACCGGCCATTTGGGAGAGGAAAGCCACTCAAACGCTTCTTTCTGAAAGGAAAATGCATTATCGCATAGGGCGGTCCCACACAGGATTATTCCCTCAGCCTCGGGGTAATTTACTTCATTATATTCGGAATAGTGAACAGAAGAACAGGAAATACCCTTTCCCTGCACGATTTCCATGATAGGGGCGACAAACTCGTACCATCCGAGTGATTCTTTTGAACAGGATAGATCGATACATACTATCATTTCTCTACCAGCTCCGCCCCGGTGATCAGGTATCGTCCGTTATAGTTTGCATAGATCTTTTCGGAGGAGGTTATCCTGATTCTCTTGCTGAAAAACGGTGCGTCAACAACAAGGGTCTCCAGTTCTCCCCCCTCACCCGTCAGGGATATCTTCCATTTCTCCGAAAGACGCTTCAGTTCTTCGATCATACCGACATCGATCGTCCTCCCCAGCCAGGATGCATCGAAGGGAGATGAGAACACCCCTGAGATGATAGTCTCAAATCCCTCTGCAATCAGTTCCCTGAGATACTGTTCCTGGTTGGTATGCCAGAGGGGATTATAGCAGCAGAGGTCCAGCTCATGGCAGATCTGCTGAATACGTGTTGCCTGGTAGACCGAAAGGATCGCACCGGTCACAATCCCGTCAATTTCATAGCGATCCCGGGCAGCAGCAATCGCATTCTCCAAATCGACGAGCTCCTTCTCCTCCTCTCCCCGGGTGGGATGTTCAAGAAGAGGAATGCCTGCTGCCTCAGCCTGCATCGAAGTCAGATGAATGTTGGGAGTATGGAACATGTAACTCTCATCATTCCGGGACTTCAGGGTTATCAGGCATGAAACGGACTCTTTTTCCATTGCCCGCCAACAGGCGAAAACCGAATCCTTCCCCCCGGAGAACAGCACTCCCAGCTGCATTTCCTTCCGCATAATCCTCTCCCGGTGACCCGAATATTATGGTACTACACAGGAGGTCTTTCACTATAAAATACCCGATTGCCAGCATCCCACAGGAAGAGAAGGCAGATCACCACCATCTAAAAGGTGCAATTTCTCCTGTTGAGAAATACATGAATAGCATTCATAATTGTTATCCGAAAGAGGTCATCATTTTGCAGGCACTCATATCAATGGAATCGCGCATTAATTTCTTCTGCAACCCATTCCAAACCTCCAATGGATTTTTTTGCTGTATTCTCTCTCTTTTATCAAAAAAAATCATGAAGAATTGCTATCGGCATTTACATTTCATTTAGGATTTTAATCTTCGAAGCTTCTGCAAATTGGGGTTATTGATCAATTTTAATCGTTTATTCAAGCCAGATGTACTTAAAACATTTTACCAACATATATAGCCCAAAAAGACAAAATACTCAAAAATACGACGAATTCTGAATGCAGGAATCAGAATCGGGCGGTGGAAGAATTGGTACGAAAAAAGAATACATTACTACATACCTGTATCGGACTTTTTGTCCTGATGATGATCACAACCGGCGCTGTGAGTGCATATGCCCCCGTTGCTGATGAGCCACGGGAGGCTCCCCTTAACCCGGCATTCACTCAGTCTGTCGGAAAGGTTCCTGATTTTGTCCTTATGAATATTATTCAAGGAGCAAATCATAAAGGGGCCGGAATTCCGACGGGAATCGTGCCATCCCCCATTGACAAATCCCATTTACGTGGGAAAAATATTGATGCCGTGTCAGGCATGCAAGCTCTCGCAGATGAACCGGATCAGACAGCGGCAACGTCGTTCACCGGGCAGTACGACCTTCGCGAACTCGGAGAGGTGACAGAAGTAAAAGACCAGGGATCACATGGGACCTGCTGGGCGTTTGCCACCTATGGAAGCCTGGAATCTACCCTCCTCCCTGAAGAAACGTGGGATTTTTCCGAAAACAATCTTGTCAACACACATGGATTCGACTGGGGCACGGACTATGGAGGAAACATGGACATGGCCACAGCCTATCTCGTCCGGTGGGATGGCCCGATTGACGAACTGGACGACCCCTACTTCTCCTACTCCTCACCGGTTAATGTGCAGGTACAGAAAAATGTTCAGGAAGTACTCTTCATCCCGGAACGTGGAGGACCTCTTGACAATGACAATCTGAAGTGGGCAATCCAGAACTATGGTGGCATCTACTCCTCAATGTACTGGGATAGTGCGGCATTCAACTCACAAACGGCAGGCTATTATTATTCAGGCAGTTTCGGGAGCAACCATGCAATTACCCTTGTCGGCTGGGACGACAATTACGATGCATCAAGCTTTTCCACTAATCCGCCCGGAAACGGCGCATTTATTGCAAAAAATTCCTGGGGCACCTGGTTCGGTGATGAGGGATATTTCTACATCTCCTATTACGATGCAAGGATCGGGGAGTCAAATGCTGTCTTTACCGCCGAACCTCTGGACACCTATACTCATGTCTACCAATACGATCCACTGGGTGAATTGGGTTCCCTTGGATACGGAGATACCACGGCATGGTATGCAAATG
>JBFFLM010000214.1:0-3153 GCA_041554835.1 Methanogenium sp. | reverse complement strand
GGCAAATGCAATGCGTATCGCCGAGGATCTCTATATGAACGGGTACATCTCGTACCCGAGGACGGACAATACGGTCTATCCCGCATCCCTCGACCTTGACGGTGTTCTAAAAGAGCTGAAGAAGACCTCATTTTCCCGCGATGTCGAATGGACCATCGCACACCGGCGCCCGCAGCCGACCAGAGGGAAAAAGTCTTCCACCGACCACCCGCCGATTCACCCGACGGGTGCGGCGAAGGAGAGTGCGCTCTCCCCTGACCAGTGGAAGGTCTATGAGTTGATCGTCCGCCGGTTCCTTGGGACGCTCTCACCGGACGCACGGTGGACGACGCTGAAATATCTCTTCGATGCGGGCGGAGAGGAGTACACGGCCACCGGCTCCAGGCTTGCCGAAGAAGGGTACCGGCATGTCTACCACTACAGCGAAGCAAAGGAGACAATCCTGCCCACGCTGGAAGAGGGAGAACAGCTCCCCATCCTTGGGGTACTAAACGAGCAGAAGGAGACCACCCCCCCGCCCCGGTATTCCCAGGCAAAACTCATCCAGACGATGGAAGAGCTGGGGCTCGGGACGAAATCGACCCGTCACGAAGTGATCGGAAAGCTCATCGGCCGACGGTATATCGAAGGTGCCCCGCTCCGGCCCACCCTCGTAGGCCGCGGCGTTACCGAGGCCCTCGAACACTATGCCTCCATGATCACCAAACCGGAGATGACGAGCACCCTTGAAAACCACATGGAGGATATCAAGGGGGCAAAACGTGCATCAGGCGACGTCATCGCCGAATCCAAGGGGATGCTCCACACGGTCTTTGACCGCCTCGAGGCCCATGAGGAGGACATAGGCGGTGAAATTATGGAACGGACCGATGAGGAGAAGATCATTGGTCCCTGTCCGGTCTGTGGCAAGGGCCTCATGATCCGGCAGACAAAGGGGATGTCCCAGTTCATCGGATGCACCGGCTATCCTGACTGCACCTTTAATATCGGCCTCCCCTCGGCAAACTGGGGCACCGCCATCCGGGAGAACGATATATGCCCGGTCCACGGCCTCCACCAGATCCGGCTTATCCGGAAGGGGGCACGTCCGTGGGAAATCGGGTGTCCGCTCTGCAACCATATCGAGTCGAACAGGGAGGGGCTCGGCATGATGCCCTCCATGGACGCAGCGATGATTGAAAAGCTGCATGCAGCACACATCTACAGCGTGTACGATGTGGCAACCGATCCGGCGGGAGAGATCGCCGGTGCCCTCGGGACAGATCCCGGTACAACGGCAAAACTCCAGGCAGAGGCCGAAGATGTCCTCGAGGTGATGCGTCGGAGGACCGAGATGAAAAAGTTCGTCCGCAAGCACGTGGTCCCAAGACGCGGCAGAAGCCCCGCAAAGGTATCCTCTGCCCTGATTAAGGCAGGTATCAATGACATCGGCGCCCTTGCGGAGATGGATGCTGCCTCTCTTGCAAAGATGCACCTGTCCGAGGCGGAGGCGGAGGCACTCCTCTCAGAGGTCCGGATGGAACACAATACGAGGCTCCTGCGTGAATATGGTGTCCCCGCGGTCAGCCTGAAGAAATACATGGCGGCAGGGATCACCTCGCCCGCGGATTTCTGCGCTCTGCATCCCGCCTATCTCGCCGCAGCCTCCGGGATCAAGGTGGAGACGGCACGAAAGCACGCCACAGCCGTCTGCAGCGCAATGAAGCTTCCCGAACCGGAGAAAGTCACCCAGAAGATGGTCGATGCTGGAAAGAAAGAACTCCTCGCAGTCACCGGCCTTGGGGAATCTGCCCTCCTGCACCTCTATATGGCGGGCATCTATGATGCGGCCGGCCTTGCGGCGGCAGACCCGGAGAAGACCGAACGGATGACCGGCATCCCGGCAGAGAAGATACGTGCGTTTCAGGAGGCCCTCTGATGGGGGAGATGCCCATGAATATTGACTGGAAGAAATGGCGACATGTTACCAAACTCGACCCCGACAAGGTCGTAAACGCTGCCGAAGCAGAGGAGATTGCTACGAGCGGGACAGATGCCCTGATGCTCTCGGGGACGCTGAATGTCACAAAGGAAAACCTCGGCGAACTGATCGCACAGGTCAGGGAGTATGGCCTTCCCATGGTGGTGGAACCGGCCGGACCCGAGGCCGTTATCATGGAGGGGATCGACGGGCTCTTCGTTCCGTCGGTCCTGAACACTCCCGAGATGATCTGGATGGTCGGCAAGCACCAGTACTGGGTCAAACACAACACCATCGACTGGGATATGGTCGTACCGGAGGCCTACATCGTTCTCAATCCGGCATCTTCGGTCGGAAAGGTGACCCGGGCCGTCTGTGACCTCTCCGCAGAGGACGTAGCCGCGTATGCAGAGGTCGCCGACCATTACTTCCGGTTCCCGGTAACCTATATCGAGTATTCCGGCACCTACGGCGACCCGAATATCGTGAAGGCCGTATCCGAAGTGGTCACCGAAGGTCGCCTCTTCTATGGAGGCGGCATTAATGGCGCGGAGAAAGCGGCGGAGATGGGCCAGTATGCCGACACCATCGTCGTTGGAAACGCCGTCTATGACGAAGGCGTCGATGCCCTGAAGGCAACGGTCAGGGCCGTCAAATAATCATACAGGACCTCATTTTTTGTCATGGCTGAGATTGAAATCGTCCTCGTCGAACCCCTCTACGAGGGAAATATCGGATTTGCCGCCCGTGTGATGAAAAATTTCGGGTTTACCCGGCTGACGATGATCAATCCTCCCGCGTGGGGGAATGAAGCCCTCGCCCGTGCATCCCACGCCCGCGATGTTCTTGAGGGGGCACGGACAGTCTCATCCCTTGATGAGGTGATTGCGGAGTCCAGCCTTCTGGTGGCAACCACCGGTGAACTCTCAAAGACCGTCTCCCATGCCATGAGGATGCCGTACTATACCCCTGCCGAACTCAGGGAGATGCTGGTGCCGGTAGAGGGGCGCGTCTCCATCCTCTTCGGCAGGGAGAACTGGGGCCTAGGCAATGATGAGGTGCGGCAATGCGACGTCGTCTGCACCATACCCACCTCCGCTGAATATCCCATACTCAACATATCCCATGCGGTAGGAGTGGTATGCTACGAGCTCGCCCATCTCCCGCGGGGCGAATACCCGTTGGCGACACGC
>JBFFLM010000213.1:0-3156 GCA_041554835.1 Methanogenium sp. | reverse complement strand
GGTGATTCATGTGCCGTACCCGGACCCCTACCGTCCCCTCGGGTTCAGTACCGAGACCTGTGGCGTGGATGTCATACGGTATATACGCGAAGAGATCTTTCGCACCGAAGTCTCTCCCGAGGAGGTGGCGGCGATCGTCGTCGAAGCCGTCCAGGGGGAGGGGGGGTATATTGTGCCGCCGCAAAATTTCCTGCGGCAACTAAGAGAGATCTGTGATGAATACGGCATCCTGCTCATCGTCGACGAGGTCCAGTCGGGATGCATGCGGACCGGGCGGTTCCTTGCATCCGAACACTTTGGGGTGGTCCCCGATATCGTCACCCTCTCCAAGGCGATCGGCGGGGGTCTTCCGCTGGGCGTGACGGTCGCCTCCCACGAGATCATGACCTGGCCCCCCGGTTCCCATGCAAGCACGTTCGGCGGGAACAACGCGTCCTGTGCCTCGGGTCTTGCAGTCCTGAATATCCTGGATACCCCCGGCTTTGGCGACCATGTCACGGAGATGGGGGCATACCTGATGGACAAGCTCAACGGACTCCGGGAAAAACACGCAATTATTGGTGATGTGCGGGGGATTGGGCTTATGATTGGTATTGAGATTGTCAGGGACAGGAAGACGAAGCAACGTGCAAAAGAAGAGCGTAATGCGGTTCTCAACGAGGCCTTCAAAAACGGCCTGACCCTCCTTCCCGCTGGTGAATCGGTCATCCGATTTTCACCGCCGTTGATCATAGAAAAAGAGGATATAGATACGGGGATTGAGATTCTGGACCGTGCCTTTGCTGCGGTTTCCCTGAAAGAGGGTGAATTCTGAGGACACCAGCTATATATATTCTCACCTGAAATTCTCAAACGGACGGGAGTGGGCAAGTGCAGAGAGACATAATCCGGCAAACGGGGGATATACAGAAGGACAGGGAGCAGATCCTTGCCTATATGAAGACGCGGCGCGATGATGTGCCGGGATACATCCGGCTCCTGAAACATGCGTATCAGCTGTACCGGAGAAAGGCGGCGACCCGGCTTGGTGAGATCGGGGATAAACGGGCGGTGATCCCGCTCATCAAGGCTCTCGATGACGAAGCGCTTGAAGTACAGTATGTCTCGGTAAAATCACTCGGGATGCTGAGGGACAAACGTGCCGTCGAACCCCTTATCCGGTGCCTGACCTCCGAAGAAAAATGGCTCCGCCGCGGGGCGGCCCATTCGCTGGGTCAGATAGGCGATCTGCGGGCGGTGGATCCGCTTATCCCGCTCCTGAAGGATGCATATCACGATGTCTGTGCGCATACTGCCTGGGCCCTCGGACAGCTGGGCGACCCGAAGGCCATCGAGCCGCTCACCCCTCTGCTCGAGGATGAACGTGAGGATGTGAAGAAGGCGGCGGCAGAGGCGATTGAGAAGCTGAAGAAGACAACAGAGTCCTGAATATGCAATGCCTGTAATCAATATATTCAAATGCGGGAGCCAGATTTTTCTTCGTATGAAGAGGCGGGTTATGGGGCATTGCTGTTCCTCCGACCGATTTCACCTTTAAATGGGTGGATACCACTCATTTACAGGTATTGCGCATTTTTCCCTTGCTGTCTGAAAATGCCGAGTCAATTTTTTTAAAAAAAAGGACGGAAGGGCAGCAGATGCCCCTGAATACGAACGGATGTGAACAACCGCCGACAGAGATGCGGGAACTATATGTTGTTGTGGTGTGTTCGTCTGTGATGAGCCGTGTGGGTCATGGGAACCGGCGCCGGTCACATCCACAGTATAGTATTACTAATTTACATAAATATCTTACTTATTGAGATTATTATAATTTTTTGTAGCGACGTCGTGTGGATGGGGGCAATCACGTCCTGAATTAAGACAGAATCTGTAGATGCCGTTCCTGCCTTTACCTTACGACTGGTTATACCCCGGCACCGCGTGCTCCCGCAGGGGATCATGGTAATCATCAAACCACACCGCCTCGGGGTTGCGGGAGAAGACCATGAACTTGCCTCTATCCTCCCGGCGGGCGGCCTGGTGATACTTGAAGTAGATGCACTCATCGTCGAGCCCCACGATGCGGATCTTGCCGGTACGGTGCGACATTGCAAAGACCGGCCGTTTTGCAAGCCCCGAACAGTGCGATTTTGCCTGTTCGAAGATGCGGTATCCCTCCTCCACCGGGACGGCAAAGTGACGGTTGCCGAGGGTCGGGCGGCACTGGAAGATATAGTAGGGAGCGACGCCTGCAAAGGAGAGGTTTCGCAGGAGGTCCCCGAGGACGAAGGGGTCGTCATTGATGCCGCGAAGGAGCGGCGTCTGGTTGGCGAGGATGGCGCCGGCCCTCTGGAGAAGATCAAGCCCCTCGTATGCCGCTTCCGTCAGTTCCCGCGGGTGCACGAAGTGGGTGACGACATATATCCGTTTTGTCGGGGTGCTGTACCTCCGGATCATCTCCGGGAGCGCCGGGTCGCCGGTGATCCGGTAGGGATTGGTGACAGGGATACGTGTGCCGATCCGAACGATTTTGACATGGTCGATCTCCCTGACTTCGCGGATGACGGCCTCCAGCCGCCGGGTAGAGAGAAAAAGGGGGTCTCCCCCCGAGAGGAGGACATTCGTTATCTCCGGGTGGTTCCTGATGTAGTCGAGCCCCCGGCTGAGATCGCGAACCACCTCGGTGTTCATCTGCATGAAGAGGCGTTTTCGAAAGCAGTAGCGGCAGTAGCCTGCACAGCGGTTGGTGAGAAGGACAAGGGCGGTCTGGTCGTATTTGTGCTCGACCCCGGGGGCGACCATATAGGCACTCTCCTGCGATGCGTCGAGGCTTCCCCACTCCTCAAGCTCCGCCGGGTCGGGGATGGCAATCTTTCTGATGGGATCCTCCGGGTCGTCCCAGTCGATAAGGGAGAGGTAGTAGTCGTTCGAGCGAAAGGGGAATGTATCAGTGACTTCCTTGAGGCGATGGTGCTCTTCTTCCGAAAGCTGGGGGATGTCCAGGATATCGGTGATATATCGGGGGGCACGCATGGCAGGAGCATTAATAGCTCTTCAGCTATTTGGCAGTTCCTGTGGAATGGACGGCTATCACTCCTCCCGCTTGACGGGGGGACAACGGTGGCAACCGCCTGTCGCCTTCGTCCGTGAATCTGCCCGGACGAACGTTCCCGG
>JBFFLM010000212.1:0-3168 GCA_041554835.1 Methanogenium sp. | reverse complement strand
TTTATTCCAAGCTCCTCAACAATATCCGGCATCCGGTCTGCCGTGACCACCCGGGCATTTCCGTCACGGATGCGGGTATTAATCAAGTCCAGGGATTTTTCCATATACCTTATAGGGGTGCTGCATATTTAACACTGTTGTTTATTACCATTAGTAATAATTATTCCTGAAATATTTGGGTGGGCGGCCGGGTGCCCGCCTCCCTTTATGATGGCATGATATGGTTATCTGTTCTTGGAATCGAGAGTTTTTTTCCTTTCGACGTCCATCTCTGTGGTATGGAGCTGACCGGTGCCATTGACCTCCTCGAAAGAATTGCCCCTCCCGACCTTGCTGAAGAATTTGATGAAGGAAGAATCGGTCTGGTCGTTGAGGGGATGGATAAGATAGAGACTGTCGCCTGTGCCCTGGATGCAACGCTTTCGGTGGTACATGATGCTGTATCCATGGGGGCAAGTCTGCTCGTCGTGCACCATACTCCACTGTGGCATCCGTTCACCCGTGTTACCGGAAGGTACGCGGATCTTCTCCGGGACGTCCTTGCCCATGAACTGAATATCTATGTCATGCATACCAATTTTGATCGGGCGCCCGACGGTATCAATGATGCCCTGGCCGACCTCCTGCACCTTGACGACCGTACGGAAATGAGCCTGGGGATTGTGGGAACCACTGCAATGGATACTGAAGCGATGGCCGGTGTTCTCGGCGGAGGTCTGCGTGTGTATGGTGAGGTGCCGGAAACCCCGAAAATAGGGGTTGTGGGGGGTTCCGGCTTTGATCTCGATCTCATCCATGAAGCGGTCAAACTCGGTGCGGATGCCTTCCTGTCATCCGAACTGAAGCATTCGGTTCTCCGTGAATCCCCGGTCCCACTCATTGAATCCACCCATTATGCACTCGAATCTCCAGGTATGAAGGCTCTTGCCGAACGCATGGGCTGGACATATATTGAGGATGCCCCGGGGGGATTCATTGTCAGGTGAACGAAGGCATTCCGGTGAAGAGGCCCGCAAGCAAGGTTCGCCGGAAACGGGCGAGTATTCTGAAGAATCTCTGGTCAGGCATTATGGAGAGAGAGGCACGAAGGCGATTCAGGCCTGCCGTGAGGGGAAGGTGGAAAAATACCTCGATTTCTATGTGGTGCATGGCATGACCGGGACCTATGTGGTGGAAAATGATTTCTGCACCTGTAGTAATTTCCTGTTTCGTGGCAACGAATGCTGGCATATTCTTGCGGTCCGATATGCCCGTTCCTCGGGATTGTGCGTTACAAGGGACGAATGGTATCAGGAAAAAATGGAAAAACCACCTGAAACAAACACTATATGAGCACAGAGTACGAATGTTAATAGATTAGGTCGACGTGATTTTCCATGCTCGAGGATGAGTATACTCTTGATTATTTTATCAATAACGGACTTACGCGAAAGGTATGTAAATCATGCGGTTCAGCATTCTGGACGCGTGATCCCGACCGTGAGCTGTGTGGTGATGCACCATGCGAACCGTACAGCTTCATTGGCAACCCGGTTTTCAATCCCCATTCCATCGATGAGATGCGGGAAGCCTACCTGAGTTTTTTCGAGCAGCATAATCACACACGTCTCGAAAGATATCCGGTAGCGGCCCGTTGGCGGGATGATATATATCTGACAATCGCGTCCATTGCGGATTTTCAGCCGTTCGTCACCAGCGGTGAGGTTCCGCCCCCTGCAAATCCCCTGACGATCTCCCAGCCCTGCATCCGTCTCAACGATCTGGACTCTGTGGGACGGTCGGGACGCCATCTTACTACCTTCGAGATGATGGCCCACCATGCGTTTAATTCTCCCCGCGAGGAGATCTACTGGAAGGACCAGACCGTTGCGCTCTGTGATGAATTTCTCAGTTCCATCGGTGCCGACCTGAATGCAGTCACGTACAAGGAACATCCCTGGATCGGTGGCGGCAATGCCGGGCCAAGTGTTGAAGTGATGATCGGTGGTCTGGAGGTTGCAACGCTTGTCTTCATGAGCATGACCAAAAAGCCAAACGGCAGAGAGCCGGTTGACCTTGACGGTGTTCCGTACTATCCTATGGATATGCGGATCGTCGATACGGGATATGGTCTGGAGAGGTTCGTATGGGCATCCCAGGGTTCACCGACCATATATGATGCCGTCTTCCCTGAAATGGTAAGCCGGCTGATGTCGTCTGCCAATCTGGAGTGTCTCCTTGATGAGAATGAATGCACCCGCATTCTTGCCATGAATGCAAAGTACGCCGGTCTTATGGATATTACCGGTTCGAATCTCTTCGAAATGCGTCGGAAGGTGGCCGAAAGCATTGGTGTCCCCTTCAGGAAACTCCAGGATATGATTGCACCGATAGAGCGGGTCTATGCCATTGCGGATCACACCCGCTGTCTTGCCTATATGCTAGGGGACTGCATCGTTCCTTCCAATGCACAGGAAGGGTATCTTGCCCGTCTGGTGTTGAGGCGTACTCTCAGGATGATGAATGAACTCGAGATGGACGACTCGCTTGCAGATCTCATACAGATGCAGATGGAGACGATCGGGACCGGCTCCTTTGATCAGGGCATCCCCATTGTTAGGGAAATCATCGAGAACGAGGTGGTAAAGTACGAGCAGACGATGCTTCGGGGCAGGCGGATTGTTCAGAAACTTGCACGTGAATACAAGAGCAAGGGAGAACCGGTTCCGTTAAAGGAACTCATTACGCTTTATGACTCACACGGGATCCCTCCCGAGATGGTGCGCGATGCGGCAGCAGAGGATGGTGCCACCGTCGATCTTCCTGATAATTTTTATTCCCTGATAGCTGATGTGCACTCCGAGTCCGAGGGCGCTGCAGAAGAGAAAGATGAACTTGCAGAAATACGAGCCCGGATTGAGGGCATGGGTCCTACCACAAGGCTCTACTACGATCTGCCCGATTCAACCGACTTTGACGCCATAGTACTCGATCAATTCGATGAATATCTCATCCTTGACCGGACCCTCTTTTATCCCGAGGGAGGGGGCCAGCCTTCGGATATCGGCAGGATCGTAAGTGAAGAAGGGATAACCCATGTCGAGCATGTCATGAAACTCGGTGATGTTATCGTCCACCGGGTAAGCGGGGAGGTGTTAAAACGCGGTGATATCGTAAAAGGGGTCATCA
>JBFFLM010000211.1:0-3206 GCA_041554835.1 Methanogenium sp. | reverse complement strand
CCGCCGAGGCGCTCGAGTGGACGGACGGCCGCGCGATCGTCGCGACAGGAAGCCCGTTCAAGCCGGTGAAGCTGGGCGGCCGGACGTTCGTCATCGGTCAGGGCAACAACGTCTTCATCTTCCCCGGCCTCGGGCAGACCTACAACGGCTATCTCCTGAAGGGCGTGCTCCTCTACCTCGGCATTACGCTCTTCTCCCTCCCCGGCTATCCCTCCATCCTCCTCGCAGGCGCCGTCTACCTCTATGCCATCTACGACGCCTACCGGGCCGCGGACCGGATGAACAAGGGCGAGCTTGCCTTTCAGACCTTCAGCTGGGTCAGCATCTTCCTCTACTTCGTCTTCGCGGTCGCCATCTCCGTCGGTGCGGCGATGATCCTGACGCTCATGATGACGGCGGCAGATGAATACTACCTCTACACCGATTCCTGCGGCAGCATCTTCGGGTGCTCCTGAACCGCTCATCAGGTCGTCAGGAAAGAAGAGAACAAAAGAGCGCCGGGCGGCGGGCTGCCCGGCCTAATAATAATGCTGCGTGAAGACCACGTCGCGATCCCCGTTTTCAAATGCCGCCTCGCAGCGAAGATCCCGGGTGCCGTAGAGGCTCCCGCCGTACATCTCCAGCGGAAGATAAAACCGTTCGCCGATGAACGGATACTGCCACGAAACGACGTGGCGCCCGTCGTTGTCGCTGACGGCGATATCGATTCTGACGACATCATCCGCCCGGCTGCCGCCCACGAGCTCCAGCTCGAAGCCGTCGACGTTTGCCGTAACTTCGAGGACGACGAGGTCGGAGCGGACGGGGGCGGGCGTGCCTGCGGTCGCTGCCGCGGTCGTAGGGACGGCGGTGGGGGAGGGGACGGCCGCCCCCCACGTCTCACCATCGTCCCCGGAACCAGGGAACGGCAGGCCGCCCATTCCCACGAGGGCGAAGACGAGGACGAGAACCACAACGACGACGCCTGCCGCCGTCCGGCTCATCCCACCCTTCTTACCGCCCTTCGAGGTCTCTCCGGGCGTATTTCCGGCATTTGACGGCGATGCGGTATCGCCGGCCTTCTCCACGGGTGGGGCAGGTGGAGGTGGTGGTGGAGGAGGAGGAGGAGACGCCGGTGATCCTCCCGGTTCGTTTCCCTGAACACCGGCGCCCGTGCCTGTTCCCGTATTTCCGTCCGCACCGCCGGGCGGCGGGGGTGGCGGTGGCGGCGGGGGAGACGACGGGGACCCGGACGGGGCCGGTGCTGCATCCGTCACGTCCGTCCCGCCGGCAGCAAGGTTCGTTCCGCACCGCTCGCAGAAGCGGGCATCCTCACCGACCTTCTTCCCGCAGTTCGGGCAAAACGCCATATCACATCCTCCCTGTCACGGTGATCACTTCTTCAGGACACCGGCCGCCTCGGTGAGCTGGTTGACCTCCTTAAGGCCGTCGTTGAGGTTGATGCCGTGGTTCTGCTGGAGGAGGGCGTCGGCTTCCGCCGGGGACATCCGCCCGCTGCCGACCTCGTTTGCCACCCCGAGCACATCCTCCTGCCGCGGGGTAAGCGTCGCCCCGCCCTCCTCGTAGATCGGGCGGTATCGGTCGAAGCCCTTCACCGTCCCGCGGCAGGCCTCCTGGGTGCCGTCCACGTCGCCGAGGCGGTTCACCGCATCGGAGGCCTTGACGCTCTCGATATCGGCGGCGTGGCGGGCCTCCGCCCCGTCCCACGTCCGCACGGTGTCGCCGTCGAGGTAATCGGGGACCGTCATCCCGTCGCGGACGCGGTAGGCCTCGACCTGCAGCGATCCCTCCGAGGGGCCGGTGACGGTGTGCAGCGCCCGCTCCGCATCGATGCCCTGTGACTGCGCCGCCTGGTTGTAGAGCTCCTGCCCCCGTTCGGGGGAGAGTGCCCGGCCGTCGGCGTCGAGGGGCCGCCCGCGGGAGGAGTCCCAGCCCACGTCGCGGTCGATGTTGATCTTCGGGTCGTCGGCGGTGCCGCGGAAGTCCATCAGGTCTTCCTTGACGACCGGCCGGGTCGTCCCGTCGGGCTCCTGCCAACGGACGCCATTGTCGTTCATGTTCTTCACCCACTGCTTGTCGATGTCGCGGTTGACGGCGTCGATCTGCTCCACGATGGGGCGCTGGACATCGGGCGGCGCCTCCTTGATGATGTTGCGCGACTGGTAGTCCTGCATCACGTCCTTTGCGCCGTCCCGCATCCGCGTCTGGTCCCCGCTCTCGATGGCGTCCATCATCTCACGGGTCGTTTTGCGGCCGTTCTCCACGTTCTGCTGCCACTGCCGGTGAGCCGCCTCGTCGGTGCCTTCGGGGTGCAGGTCGTTCGTCCCGCCCCGCTGGCCGTCCTCCCAGTCGAGGGGCCGCGTCCCTTCGCCGGTGGTGGAGGCGTCCGCCCCAGCGTCCGGGCGGGTACCGTCTGCATCCGGCTGTGTCCCCGCATCGGGCCGGCTCTCCGCCTCCGGTGCTCCCCCGGCACGGTCGGTCTCGGGGGCGCCGCCGCCCCGTCCTTCCCCGGCATCGGCATCGCCGCCGGGCCTGCCCGCGTCCGCATCGGCATCCGGCCGGGTACCATCCATATCCGGTCTGCCGCCATCCGCATCCGGCGATGCCCCTGCATCGGGGCGGCCGGCATCTGTGTCCGGGGTCGGGCCCGTATCACCCTCGCCGGGTCTCGGGCCGCCCTCCGCCTCGGGCCGCACGCCGCCGTCGGGCGCCTCCGGGGCCTCCGTGGGCCCTTTGCCGCCGGCATCGAGGTCGACGGACGGACGGGCGCCGCCTGTCGGCATATCCACATCCACGTCCGGCCGTGGGGTGCCGCCGCCGATATCCCCCGTCGGGCGCACGTGAGCTGCGCCGTCCGCGTCGGGCGCACCATCCATCCTGAACGTGCCCTTCTGGCCGGGGAGGTTGCCCTGGTCGTAGTTCTGGATCAGGTTGTTGCCCATCCGCCCGGCATCAGCGACATTTTTCCCGATGCCGGCGTCCAGGCCCACCGAACCGCCCAGCAAAGTGGCTACGCACGCATGGGAGCCATCGCCCTCGCCAGCATCGGAGATCTCTTTGCCGACTTGTCGGCACCGGACTCGGCCCGGGAGGCTTATTCGCAGGCCCGGAAGATGGCTCTCCAGTTGAATGACCAAAACCAGCTCCGGTACATTGCGCTAGCTGAGGCAGCTCTGGCCCGCGACGAGGGTGACCTAGAGAAGGCT
>JBFFLM010000210.1:0-3225 GCA_041554835.1 Methanogenium sp. | reverse complement strand
CAGGGGTTCTTGAGCATATCAAGGCTATTACCCGTCTTGCCAATCCGACAGTTAATTCCTACAAGAGGTTGGTACCGGGATATGAAGCACCAGTCTATGTAAGCTGGAGTGGGAGCAATCGTACGGCACTTATCAGGGTTCCGGCACCGCGTGGGAACTCTACCCGTGTTGAAGTACGAAGTCCGGATCCTACCTGTAACCCTTATCTGACGTTTGCGGCAATTCTCGCTGCTGGTCTGGAAGGTATAAAGAAACAGATGGAACCGCCGGCAAGTGCGGACAAGAACATCTTCGCCATGACCGATGAAGAGCGCAAACAGGCTCACATTGAGACACTCCCTGGAGATCTGTTTACTGCAAACAAATGTCTTCTGGAAGATTCGCTCATCTGTGAAACCCTCGGAGGTCATGTTGTGGAAGGTCTCAACAGCATTGCAAAGATGGAATGGGACTCGTTCCGTACAGCCGTACACCCGTGGGAAGTAGAGCAGTACCTCTCAAGGTTCTGAAATGAAATCTGTTGGAGGAGACTCACCCTCTCCTCCATCCGGATATTCTCACGAAAAAACGAATCGGTATGAGAACTCCAATGCTATATTGGTACAATGATGTAAAAAATGGTGTGATTTATGCCTATCGATAGCGGGGATACCGCTTTTATTATAATCTGTACAGCGATGGTTATGCTCATGACTCCCGGCGTGGGGTTATTCTACGGCGGGATGGTTCCTAAAAAGAACATTATCTCCATGATTGGGCTTGCCTTCGTTGCATTTGCCGTGGTAAGTATTCAGTGGGTTCTCTTTGGATACAGCCTGGCATTCGGCCCTGATATAGGGGGCTTTATCGGTGGCCTTGATTTTGCACTCCTCAATGGAGTAGGTCTTGGCGGCGAAGGAATTCCGGATCTGCTGTTTGTTGTTTTCCAGCTGGTCTTTGCAGCGCTTACGGTTGCAATTATTACCTCCGGCGGCGCCGGGCGTATTAAGCTGAGTGCCTTCATCGTGTTTGCTCTCCTGTGGACGACCCTCGTCTATGATCCACTGGCTCATTGGGCATGGGGCGGCGGCTGGGCTTCACAGTTAGGTGCTCTTGACTTTGCAGGAGGCACGGTTGTTCACATAAGCTCCGGGTTTGGTGCTCTTGCTCTCGCTCTGGTGCTTGGCGCACGGAAGGGATTCGGGAAGTACACAATGGAGCCATCCAACATTCCGCTCACCCTGCTTGGTGCTGCGCTCCTGTGGTTCGGATGGTTTGGCTTCAATGCAGGCAGCGAACTTGCAGCAGACGCCATTGCAGCGAATGCCTTCCTTGTCACCAACGTTGCAGCTGCCGCCGGTGCCCTTGCCTGGATGGGCGCATCCTGGATCTATGGTAAGCCGTCAACACTCGGTCTCGTGTCCGGTGCAATTGCTGGTCTTGTTGCCATCACCCCTGCTGCAGGATTCGTCGATATGCCTGCAGCCATTGTTATCGGTGCGATTGCCGGTCTGATCTGTTACCGGGCACTCCTGTGGCGTCAGCGCAGGGGTCTGGATGAATCGCTTGATGCCTGGGCGATTCACGGGGTCGGAGGATTCTTCGGTGCCCTTGCAACAGGTATATTCGCTGTAGCCGTCATTGGGGGCGTCGATGGTCTTCTCTACGGGAATGTGGACCAGTTCCTCATACAGGTGGTCGATGCCGTTGTGTGTATGATCTACGCATTCGTCATGACCTTTGTCATAGCAAAGGTTGTTGACCTGACGATGGGTCTGCGTGTAGCAGAGAATGAAGAATACGTTGGTCTTGACCTCTCGCAACATGGGGAGAGTCTTGAGGCTTAATGAGTGATGGAAATGAAGAAGGTTGAAGCAATCATTCGTCCGGAAAAACTCGAAGATGCCAAGACAGCACTTGATGAAGCCGGATTTTATGCAATGACGGTGACCGAGGTCCGTGGCAGAGGTGCCCAGAGGGGTATCTCTCTCCAGTTTCGCGGCAAGAAGGTAAACGTGGATCTCATCCCCAAGGTTAAGCTGGAACTGGTTGTAGAAGATGAATCCGCAGGAAAGATCGTTACCATCCTGCAGAAGGCGGCGTATACCGGCGAGGCAGGAGACGGGAAGATCTTTATCATTCCTGTTGAAGGTGTCTATCAGGTCCGGAAATGAGCAGGAAGAAGAATCACCTTCCATAATTTTTTTAATTTTAAAGAAAATTACCCAATTCTTAGCCAAAGGGAATAACATTGATTATTAACTATCATCCAGATAACATACGTTGATGAGTTCTCTGTTCCCGGGTGCAGAAAGGAAAATCCACATTATTATTCCTCTCTTTGCTGCCACCGTATTTTGTGGAGAATGTTCCGTACCGTTCAATGGGGGGCACTGTAAGCGATGAGTTTTGTTCGTTCAGAGAGGAAATGTGTGGAAATTCTTCGCATTCTGTCAGAGCACCAGGAGCCCATAGGGGCAAAACGCCTCAGTGAGCTATTGGCGGAACGTGGATTCCTGTTAACCGATCGTGCCGTTCAGTATTATCTTCAGTATCTGGATGAACAGGGATTTACCCATAAAATAGGAAATAAGGGGAGAATTCTCACAGATGAAGGTATAGCTGAGGCAAATCTTGCCCTCATCGATGACCGGATGGGAT
This sequence comes from Methanogenium sp., assembly GCA_041554835.1. Classification (GTDB taxonomy): domain Archaea; phylum Halobacteriota; class Methanomicrobia; order Methanomicrobiales; family Methanomicrobiaceae; genus Methanovulcanius. The sequence goes on along the minus strand of JBFFLM010000210.1, from coordinate 585 downwards.
ATGTCATCTCCAAACTAGAGAAACTGGCCTTCAATGTTACATTTAACCCTGAAACGGCAACCGGGGATGTCGGATATAATCTTACGGTGGTTCCGTATGAATATGTTGACGATGTGGCACGCGCCTTCGACGAAGTCATTGAAGGGGGATACACCTTCTATAAGGGATATTGTATTACCGATCAGGACCCGCGTCTTCCTGAGGGGCATGCCGGATTTATGAGTGCATGTTCGATCACAATGGACGGAGTACTCCAAAATCATGGTATTGCAGTGAATGTGGTATATGGCGGCAGATTTTCAGTCATTAATTCAAAGCCGGAGGGATTCGTCGACCTTATCGGCTATAAGGGGACGACGGTCGATCCCCTTCCACTCTTCATCAATGCGGGCCTCACCAGTGTCCATCAGGTAGCGACAACAGGGACGGGAATTGCTCTGGCCAATGTCCGTGAGGTGACGAACAAGGCAAAGGACCGGGTAGAAGAATGCGTTGAGCATATGGTGAAATGCGGGTTCGTACGTCCGGTGGGGATAGGCAATGGTCTGTTTAATCTCAGGCCGGATCCGTACCGCCTTTCAATTG
>JBFFLM010000209.1:0-3225 GCA_041554835.1 Methanogenium sp. | reverse complement strand
TGAGAGAGGCAGATGATAGATTATCCAATTTTAAGCATCTCTTCTTTGCCGCATTCTTCATTTTCTCCCCACCCCACCCCGAAGTCACTCAGACAGTTCGGTCATGGTTTTGATAAATTCCCTGTGATCGCTGCCGCCAAAAGGATTATTGCCTCTCCCCTGCACAACGACATTCGATAAAGATGAAGTCCCTATCCGGCAGTGCAGTGTTCGTGGTCTGTGTCCTTCTGCTGATTATGAGCACAGGCTGCACCACTGATCAGCAGGGCCCTGTCCAGCCGATCATAACCACCGGTGAGGAGTCCTATGCAACAGTTCTGGATACCGGAGATCTGGAGACGAAACTGGCGTCCTACCCTGAAGGCAGCCTGTCGGCAGCGGAGGAGAAGGACCTCCGCTATCTCCAGGAAGAGGAAAAACTTGCCCGTGACGTCTATGGGTTCTTCGATGAGAGGTGGGGTATTCAGGTCTTCAGGAACATCGGGGATGCAGAACAGACGCATATGGACAGTGTAACGGTCCTCATCGACCGATATAATCTGGCTTCATCGGAGAACACCCCGGCAGGGGTGTTTGTGCATCCTGAACTGCAGGACCTCTACAACCGTCTGGTGGAAGCCGGGATTCAGTCCCCCGAAGGCGCCCTTCGGGCCGCCGCCCTGGTGGAGGAGACGGATATCGTGGACATCCGCGATGCAATGGCCCGGACCGACAACGCAGATATTCGCTATGTCTATGAGAACCTGATGCGTGGGTCGGAAAACCACCTGCGTGCCTTTGTACGAAATCTCGAAGTACAGGGTGAATCCTATACGCCGGTTGTTCTGACGATGGACGAGTACGAAGAGATCGTCTCCAATCCGGTCCGTCCGGGAGGGTTTTCCTGACTGGTACCTTCCGTCGTAGCGGGATATCGGGATGATCGCCGCAGCATGTATTGCGAATATCTCTGTAGAAAGGGCATGATCCACATCGGATACCAGGTCGCGCAGACAAATCGGCGAGACGTCAGGTCATATGAACGGTGTGGTTATACCGTTGAAGGACGGAAATAGGGGGTCTGTCCCGGTGAAGGGGTTTGCGGTGACATCTCCGCAATGGGGGAAATACTCGAGGAGATCCCTTGATCGCCCTGAAAATCGTTCATTAGCTTCTCTTTCTGCAGGAATCCGGTCCGGCATCCCTCTCCCCCTCCTTCTGTTTCCGATCTCAAGGAAACTGACGTACCTTTATGTAGGGATTGGGTCCAAGGAATGGTGATGAACGGTACGGGTTCGGGGGACGACCTGACGGACAGAAGCATTCTCATCGTCGAGGATGAAGTCATCATCGCGATGGCACTGGAGGACTCTCTTCGGGATTTTGGGTATACGATTGCCGGACGTGCAACGAACGGGTCGGATGCCATTCGTCTGGCAATTGAAAAAGAGCCGGATCTTGCTCTCGTTGACATCCGTCTCGACGGTGAGATGGACGGCATCGAAGCGGCGAACAGGATCTGCCGGCGGCTGGATATTCCGGTGATATTTCTCACGGCCTATTCTGACGATACGACCCTTTCCCGGGCGATAAAGACCAATCCGTTTGGCTACCTGATCAAACCCATCCGGCCCCGCGAACTCTATACCTCTATCGAGACGGCGGTCTACAAGCACAGGGCCTTAAAGGCAGAGGCCGAGAAACTTGCCTATCTCTCTGCAGTGACGAACAAACTGGAAAATCCGGTCGAACTTGTCAGGACCAGCCTTGAAGGGATGGTCACCTCTATCGAACGCGATGAGATGGACCTTCAGGATGTCTCGATCATTCTCCGTTCCCATGTCGATGAACTCAGCCGTGTCTCGGCAAACCTCAGGGATCTCAATAACAGCATCTTCCGGGTATAAGATATCCTGCTCTTTTTTTCGGTGGAATGTTGCATCGATCGCAATCATTGAACCCTGCCGCGGGTAATGTCTGAACACGTGGTGGCCGAAGCAGATTTAAGTCCCCATCTTCCCCTGAGCTACCGGCTTTCTCCTGATCAGCCCTTTGACCTGAACCCCACTCTCTCATGTGGGCAGGTCTTCCGGTGGCACTGTGAAAACGGGATATGGCACGGGACCATTGAGAATGAGCCGGTGGCGGTCCGGCAGGAGGGTCCCCTTCTGACCTATACGGGATGCAGTGAGGCGTCCCTTATCCGGTATTTTGCTCTCGATATCGACCTTGAGAACGTCCTCCGGACCACCGGTGAAGATCCGTACCTGGCAGCAGCGGTTCGTCGCCACCGGGGGCTAAGGATTGTCCGACAGGATCCATGGGAGTGCCTGGTGTCCTATCTCTGTGCGCAGAACACCTCTATCCCCCATATCCAGCGGATGTTGCACAATCTCTGCGCACGGACCGGTGACGAACTTCGCGGGTCTGCGGGAACAGCCCATTCCTTCCCGGATGCAGGTGCGGTCGCGTCCCTTCCGCTGGAAGAGAAGAAAGCCTGTGCATTCGGGTACCGGGCAGGATATATCCACCGGACCGCCGAAGCCGTCACTGTGGATGCCTACTGGGACGAACGGATACGGGAGATGGACTATGAAGACGCCCGCCGGGAGATCATGCGGTTTCCCGGTGTCGGTCCGAAGGTTGCCGACTGTATCCTCCTCTTCGGGTTTGAGATGTACGAGTCCTTCCCGGTCGATGTTTGGGTACGGGCGATCGTGCAGACCTGCTACGGGGTCGGCTCATCCGCCAAAAATCTCACCCCTAAGGAATATGAGGCCATCCGGCAGTTCGGAAGGCGTCATTTCGGGTGCCACGCAGGGTATGCCCAGGAATATCTCTTCGCCGACCGCGACTATCTCATACGGCTGAAGAGAGACGATTGATCAAGGCGGGTCGTACGGGCCGCGGCAGCGGGAATGGAAAAAAGAGGTGCCGGGCTATGTGCCGATATCCCAGCTGTTCATATAGGTGCACTGTTCGTCGGTCAGGGTGTCGATGCTGATGCCGAGGGACCTGAGTTTGATGGAGGCAACGGTGGTGTCGATTGCTTCGGGCACTTCATAGACCCCGCCCACGAGATCTCCACCGTTTTTGTGGATATATTCTGTGCAGAGTGCCTGGAGGGCGAAGGAGAGGTCCATCACTTCAATCGGATGTCCCATTCCCTTGGGGGTTGCAAGGTTGACCAGACGCCCTTCGGCAAGGACATTGATGCGCCTGCCGTCGATCACGTAGGTGTCGATG
>JBFFLM010000208.1:0-3254 GCA_041554835.1 Methanogenium sp. | reverse complement strand
CCCGCATTCGTCACATCGCCGGTGACGATATACGACGTCCCCGTGGACTCCACCGCGATATTGTTCAGGACGATCTCCGCCCGTTTCTTGTCCTCGCCGAAGACGACCGGCACCTCCACCATCGTTTCGTGGTCATTGATGCCGTTCCGGTACCGGACGGCAAAGGTCATCACCGTCTCCTCGGTGGGGGTCGCCTCGAAGGTCACCTCCGCCGACTGGTCGGGAATGAGGGTGCCGATAAAGGACGCGGTCTGCACGGTGGAAAATCCGTCTTTGACCGGGACCACTTCGACGGCGTTTACCGTGTTCTCACGGGGGTTGCCGACGAGGATGGTGATGACCTCCTTCTTGTCGGGGGAGAAGGCATCGGGTTTTTCCGTGACCGATGCCGTAAGCCCGGTGGAGTCGACGGTCACCGGGATACGGTAGCGGAGGCTGCCGGCATCGCGGAGGTCCACGTAAAAGAACGGGTAATAGATCCCGTCTGTCGTGTCGGCGACGACCGTGAAGGTGAAGGGGAGGCTGTTGCCCGGCCCGATGGTTCCCACGGAGTCGTAGTTGCCGTCATCATAGACCGAGAGGTCGTTGGAGTAGAGCTTCACCCGCGAGACCGCGACCGGCGTTGCGCCGGTGTTCGTCACCACCACTTTTATCGTCCCGGTGTCGCCGTACATGAAAACCTCGGGTTCGACCGTGTAGGAGGTGACCGCAAGCTGCGATGCTTCCTCGGCCGGCGTCAGCTGGGCCGCTACGGGCCCTGCCAGGAGGGCGAGGATGAACGCCGCACACAGAACATATGCATATTTCTTCATGACATCACCCCACATACTGCCAGAGAGTGAAGGCGATAGAGACGGCGACGGGAACCAGTACCGACAGGGCCGCGTCCTTCACGCTTATCCGCCGTGCCTCCATGAGCCCGAAGATCCAGATATTGGCACTCCAGAGGAGGAAGATGATGCCTACCAAGGAGACCATCATCAGTTCCGGCGCCGCCATCATCTCCTCGACGACCGCCTGAATCTGCATTGGGTCGGTGACCGTTGGCACGGTGATGCCGGAGAAGTACGAGTACGAGAAGACCGCCCCTATGAGGGCCGAGATGATCTGTGGTGCGAGGCCGTAGCCTGCTACGGCAAGGGTGTTGTTGAAGCTCCCCTTTCCGCCCCGGAGGGCAGAGATGCCGTGGAAGACCGCCGCCCATATGACCCACATAAGAAATGTGCCGACGAATGCGGCGATGAGCCCGACGGCCCCCATGATCGCCCCCATGCCCCCAAGTTCCGCCGGCATGAGCTGGGCAGTGACGGAAGATGCTGCCATCGCAGTTATCCCGCTGATCAGCGCAAGGACGACGACGATGACAACCGGTATTTTCAATTCAGGCTTCTCCGCTGTAAACATCCCGTCGAAGAATGCACGGGGATTTATCAGGAGATCGCGAAACGTTCCCATAGTACGAGATTATGTTGCATGGCTTGTTGATAAGGGTTCACCAGAAGAAGCGGGATGACGGGGGGGTAGTAGCGAGCCGGGCGGTCGCAGGATTCCCGGTGCGAAATGAGCGAGAGGGCACATCCCCGCCCGGCGGCAAAAGGCTCTTTACCGTTTGGAGAAGAACAAGGGTTCAGGAAAAGAGCGCATCGACGGATACACGCCGTATGCCTCGTCTGTCATTGCCATGGTACAACTGTTCCCCGAGACCGAAGAAGAAGACTGGCTGCTCAGATTTGTTTATCCTATTCTTATTGCCATACTTTTTCTCATCACCTTTGCCGTCATCATGTATTCGCAGACGCCAGCGGTATAGCACTCCCATCAGCGACCGACGGGCTGACATGATGAGGAAGGTACGTCTTTGAACGAGAGAACCGCTGGCAAAGTGACCATTCAGCCCGGAATGATGCCTCCTGTCATGAAAGGATCACCCCGGCTCCGTAAAAAAAATGAGTTATATTCCCGCCGCACGCCGGGCGGCAAGGCGAAGCACGGATTCGGGGATCCCCTCGTAGCGGCGCTGCCCCGTGCATTCCGCCGCGGAGCCGTCACAGGACCCGCAGAGGCTGCAGGTCTTCGGGACATAGATGGGAACAATCTCCTCGAAGGGCTTTCCGTTGAAGAGGATCGCCATCGCCCCCTCCTCCTCCTCTACCATGCAGGTGATGTCCTGTGGTCCGAGCATCGCTGCGATGCCCGCGAAGGCCTCCGTCAGGGAGCGGCCGGTATCGGAACAGAGCACCGCGGGGGGAACGGGGCTTTCCGGGCGCCGCCAGGTGATGACGAGTATGCCATCCTCGCTTTCGCCATCACCGAACGTCTCGTCCACCCATGCAAAGACAAGGTCGCGCACCTCACGAAATCCCCGCAGGATCTCCTCTTCCGAACCGTAGAACGCCGAGGGGTCGGGGAAGAGCTGGTCGATGACCCGGTCTGCCGGGGGAAGCCGGGGGCAGGTGTCCGCACAGTTGCAGAGCCGGGCGGCGACGGCGAAGTGGTCCGCCATAAACCCGTCCAGCGGTTTGGGGGCATGCCCGTCCATCGGAATGTCCGCCTCCGCCATCACCCGCAGGGTGTATTCGCTCATCGCCCTGCTCGGAGAGTTCCCGGCGGAATATGCCTCGTACCGGTTACCATACCGGGCGGTAAGATACGCCTCGGCCATCTGCGAGCGGCCGGCATTGTGGTTGCAGACAAACAGGACCTTCGCTTTCGTCATTTCGCCTCGTATTCAGAGGTTTGCAGGGAGCCGGTATTATCCTTTGTTTCGGTGTCTCGGGCCGGGTCGATATGGACGACGACATCGACCATCCCTTCGATTTCATCCTTTATTCCGTCCCTGACCGCATTGCCGATTTCGTGGCCCTCCAGGACGGTAATCTGCGGGTCGACGACGATGTGCAGGTCACAGAAGAGCTCATGCGGTTTGCCCCTGCACCGGAAGTCATGATACCCCCGGACGCCGGGGATCTTGAGGACGGCACGGGCGACCTCCTGTTCGATACGGATATCCGAGGTGTCGATGAGAACCACCACCGCGTCCCTGAGCACCCCTATGCCCATCTTTGCGATCAGCAGGCCGATGAGGACCGCAACCGCCGCATCTCCCAGCTGAAACCCGGCAATAACGAGGAGAAACCCGACAAGAACCGAAAAGGAGACGAAGACATCCGAGAGCGTGTGCTTCGCATCGGCAAGGAGAAATTCGCTGTTCTCCTCATTTCCCACCCTATGCTCATAGCGGTTGACGGCTATGT
>JBFFLM010000207.1:0-3257 GCA_041554835.1 Methanogenium sp. | reverse complement strand
TGTCGCTGGCGTTGGTCAAAGAGGATTGGTTAGAAACAAGGGCCAAAGCTATTAAACTCCGGGCAGGTCGTGGAGACAACTTGGGCTCCGATATCGATAATGCTCCAGGAAGGACTGAAAAACTCATCCGGATGGCACGTGAGATGTTTGGTGAAAAAATGGTTCTCATGATCGATGGCAATGGCTCGTATTCGGTGAAGGAGGCCATCCGCATCGTCAATGAGGTGGGCGCCGAACGGAAAGGCGGGGTGCCTGACCTGCTTCCCGGCCTGAACTTCGTCTGCGGCCTTGCCGGAGAGACGGAGGTCACCTATGACCTGAATGAGGCATTTTTACATGAGGTGCTTGCGGAGGGCCTCATGGTAAGGCGGGTCAATATCCGCCAGCTCATGCCGTTCGAAGGGACTCCCGCCTGGGAGAACAACACCCTCGGGGAGCATGAGGCACGCTTTCGCCTCTTCAAGGAACGGGTGCGAAAGGAGTTTGACGTCCCGATGCTGCGCCGGGTTTTTCCCGAAGGCACCTGCCTGAAGGACGTCGTGGTGGAGGAGAGCGCTGCCACCAGTTTCGGCCGGCAGATGGGGTCCTACCCGATACTCGTCGGCATTCCGCTTCCCCTGCCCGCGGGCACGGCACTGGATGCGGTCGTTGTCTCGCACGGGATGCGGTCGGTGACGGGCCTCCCGGTCCCGGTTGCCATCAACACATTACCCGCATCGGCACTGAAATGGATCCCCGGTGTCGGGAAGAAACGGGTCGCCTCGCTCGTCACCCGGCGTCCCTTTGCCGATCTTGTCTCATTTCACCTGGCAATAGGGACGGAGACGCCGATCGACCGGTATCTCACCTTCGAAGAACGTTTGTAAAAAAGCATTTGCGCAAGGTCAGGTGGTGGTCACCCTGACTTCCTGCAGTTCCATTATTTTTAGGATATCCGACCTGGTGACGATGCCTACGACCGTCCCCTCCGAGACGACTGGTATCCTGCCAAAGGTGTTGGGGGCAAGTATCTTCAGCGCCTCATAGAGGTCGCTATCAGGAGCAAGCGTCACCACCTCGTGGGTCATTATATCCTTTGCATGGAGTGCCTCCCTGTCGATCTGGGAGGCATTGTGAATGTCATGGAGGGTGACCATGCCCACAAGCGCCCCTCTCTCGACGACGGGGAACCCGAGATGGCGGGTCGACTGCATGAGGGCAAGCACCTCCTGCACGGTCGTATCGGGAGGGATGACCTTCACCGGCGACGCCATCGCATCCTTCACCTTCAGACCCTTCAGGAGCAGGTTGTACCGGACCATGGCCGCCTCCTGTCCCGCCCCGAGGTAGATGAAGACCGCAATCAGGATCAGGATCAGGTTGAAGGAGAGCACGCCGATGATCCCGAAGATGATGGCGACCACGCGGCCGATCTCAGCAGCGATCTTTGTCGCGCGTTCGATGGGGAGCCAGAAGGCGAGGATGGCCCTCAGGACGCGCCCCCCGTCCATGGGAAAGGCCGGCAGGAGATTGAAGGCGAAGAGAATGATGTTGAGGATGCCGAGATAGCCGAAGATATAGAAAAAGAGACCCGCAAGATCGGCGTTTGGGATAAAGAGAAGGCTCGCATAGGCGACACCCTCCGAGATGAGGCCGAGGAAGAGGCTCATCAGCGGACCTGCGATGGCCATCGGGAGCTCATCACGGGGGTTGGGGGAGATCTCGTCTTCGATCTCCGATGCGCCCCCGAGAATGAAGAGGGTGATGGACCCGACCTTCATGCCTTTCTTCAGGGCCACCCATGAATGGGCGAGTTCATGAAGAAAGACCCCCGTAAATAGCAGGAATGAAAGAATCACTCCCAGTACATAGGGCATAATTCCTGTGGTGATATATTCGGTGCTTATAGGCTCCGTAAGGCCGAAGACCTGTTCGACGAGGGCTACCGTAAGATCAATCTGCGTCCCGATGATCACGGCAAAGATCGGGATGATCAGAAAAAAGGTAAAATGTATGCGGATCGGAATGTTGCTGATCGTCCCGATCTGAATGGAACTGTCCATGGAAATGGATTATATTTTTAATATTTAATGATTATACCCTAAAACGATACCAATGAAGAGCCCAATAACGGAAATGTTCGGAATGCATGTCTATACCGATAAGGCGGTGTATGTCGGTGATGTGGACGATGTCATCATCAATGTGGATGGAAAAAAGATCGATTCCCTCGCTATCTCCAAGCTGAATCCAGAACTCATCGAACTCAAAAATTTCAAGGGAATCAAGATCCCGTACCGCATCATCCTTGCGGTCGGTGATGTCGTTATTATCCGCCATCTCGTCGGTTCCTTCGAGAAAAAGGAGGATTGAGGCGGATTAATCATTTCCGGCAGATACCACTGCCGGACCAATACTTTTTTCGGGAATGCCCCACCCATACCATTGAGCGCTTCTGCTATGGAAGAAAGAGAGATCTTCAAAAACCTGACGATATTTGCCCCCTTCATCGTACGTCTGGACGGACGGGCGTTTCACCGTCTCACCAGAGACCTCGGCATGAAAAAACCGTATGACGGTGGGTTCTGCCGTGCCATGGCGCAGGTCTGCGGCGCCCTGATCGAAGAATCCGGCCTTGAACCTGCCTTTGCCTATACCTTTTCGGATGAGATCTCTCTCTGTTTCCTGCAGGCACCCTTTGGGGGGCGGGTGGAGAAGATCGATTCAGTCTGTGCAGGCTTTGCCGCAAGTGCACTGACGCTTGCCCTTGGTGTTGCCTCGCCCCTGTCCTTCGACGCCCGCATCATCCCGGTGGATGAGACGGCCGCCTGCGCCTACTTTGACCTGCGCCAGCGTGAGGCCTGGCGAAACCACATCAACGCCTACTGCCAGCAGGCACTGATTGAGGAGGGAATGACCGCCCCGCAGGCGGCTAAGAACCTGAAGGGCATGAAGGCGTCTGCAATGCACGATTTCATGCACGCTCGCGGGGTCAACCTTGCAAAGACTCCCTCCTGGCAGCGCCGCGGGGTCATCGTCCGCCGCGTCCCGGTCATGAAAAAAGGGTTCAACCCGATATCCGGGGAACATGTGGAGGCCGAGCGCAGGGTGGTAAGAACGGAGACCTACCTCCCGCTCTTCTCCGCCCCCGAAGGGGTGGCCTATATCCGTTCACTCTTCAGCCTGTGAAAGGGCGATGGTGACCGGGATGCCTTCAATATCCCAGTCCTGTACAAGCCCGCCCTCTCCTGCATCACCGGCGAAGGCAAAGGTGGTTG
>JBFFLM010000206.1:0-3295 GCA_041554835.1 Methanogenium sp. | reverse complement strand
TTATTCTAATAAAAATAAATAAATTGGCTATATTTAATCTATTCTTGAATATCCCACCATTGGTTCTTCATCCAATCCTTCTCAATCAATCCTCGAGATCCGCACCAGTGCATGCACCGGCACCCCGTCGACCTCTTTGACGCCCCGCTTGTCGAAGAGGACGCAGATGCCCGCCGGGACGGCCCCGTGGCTTCTGAGGTAGTCGACGACCTCGCGGACCGTGTTGCCGGAGGTGATCACGTCGTCGATGATGAGGCAGCGGGCGCCTGCGACCTTGGCAAACGAACCGGAGAGCGAGCCCTTCGGCTTCTCGCCGGCGGCGTGCTTCTTCGGGTAGTACATGGTGAAGTTGCACCCTTCCTCTGCGGCGATGAGGGTCGCAAGCGGGATGCCGGACTGGCCGATGCCCACCACCACGTCGGGTTCGGGCTCCACCGCGGCGGTCTCCGAGCGGGCCTCGTCGTGGTAGTACTGCGCTACCATCATGCAGGCCGCCGCCTGCAGGAGGTCGGCATGCCCTGCGATCGCCGTCCAGTCGATGTGGACGTCCTTCGGGGCCTCGGTATCCTTCTGCTGGGTGAGCAGCCAGGTCACCGTCTCCATCGAGAGCGAGAGCTCGTCTGCGATCTGCGACGGGCTGTGGCCCTCGGAGTGGAGCACCTTTGCCTTTGCAATCAGTTCGTCGAGGGATGACATAGTACGTAGAGAATCGGCACAGGAAGGACTAAAACTTTCGTCTGATCTCGGCGCCGCAGACCTCGCATTCGCCGGGGTGGGACCAGTAGCGGCCGCATCCGCTGCAGCGGTACTTCCATTTCCGCTTCTTTGCCGCCCGCATCTGGATGGGGACGACCGTAATTTTCAGGCGCATCGCGGTGTTCTGGACGGCATAGTCGTCGGTCATCACCGCCGCCCCCGTCTCGAGGGCAAGGGCAAGAACGTCCGTGTCGGCGGGCGAGAGGACGGTCACATCGCCGGACTTCGCCGCCGCCGCCCGCACCTCGGCAAGACGGGCGGACGCGGGGGTGAGGACGGCGAGCCCCCGGGCCCGGAGCATCTCAAGGCGGCCCTGCGAGGAGACGTCACGCAGTTCGGCAACGACCGAGTGGGTGGTGTAGAGCTCCCCTTCGACGGGGACCTGGACAAAAAAGGCGGAGGCGTCGAGGACGAGCCTTCGCGGTGGTGTATCGGTCATATATAGTACAGTTCTGTTATCTGATGGCACGGGCAATCGCGTCTGCCGCGGTGTAGGCCGATGCCGCCGACTCGATGGTGTCGGAGGACATGACGGCAGACAGCCCCGCCGCCGCGAGCCGGGCGTAGCCTGCCGATGCAAAGACGCCGTGGACGCAGGCGGCACGGACCGAGGCCGCCCCCTGCTCCCGGAGCATCCCTGCGGCCGTTGCAAGCGTCCCCCCGGTGGAGATGATGTCGTCGACGATCACCACATCGCGGTCCTGCACATCGACCTCCTTCGGGGCGATCTTCACCTCCTCGCCCGAGAGCCGGGTCTTGGTCAGGTGGTCGGCCTTCCATCCGCCGGCGGCGGCGACGTCGCGGGCGAAGGTGGCCGCCCCCCCGTCCGGGCCGAGGATGAGCGGGTCATCAAGGCCGAGCGTCGCAATATGGGCCCCGATGTCCGGAGCAAGCGTGACGTCCGCTGCCGGCACCGTAAAGTGGTCGAGCACCGTGGATTCGTGGATATTGACGGTGATCACCCGTGAGACGCCCCGCGAGAGGGCGGCCGCCATCGCACGGGCGCTGACAGGCTCGCCGGGATTGAATTTTTTGTCCTGCCGGGCATAGCCCATATACGGCAGGACGAGGGTGATATCCGAGCCTTCACAGGCATCGGTGAGGAGCAGCGTCTGTACCAGCGAATCACTCCCCGCAAAGCCCGCAACAATCACCGTTTCCCCGTCGGGGTCACCATTTCTGAGATAGAGTTCCCCGTCCGGAAAGGCCTTGAACTGGGTATGAATAAGGGGTATTTCAAGCGCTTTTGCAAGTTTTGAAGCCAAAACCTGCGATTTTTCCGTACATGCGACCTTCATTGCCATTACCTGTTCTGGAAAGTACTTAAAGTATCAGGAGAGAACTACTAAAGCACTACCGGTTAGTGAGGTCACCCTTGTTTATGGACAATACTAACGATACCAGAATTTCCGATGATATGACACCCACGGAAGACGGGGTTATGCAGAACGAAGCCCTGGAGGGCGCCGATGCTGCCATAGTACCGGAGGCACCCGCCGACGGCCCCGCACCCGCGACCGACGGACCGGAGAACGAGGAGGGGGAGGTGGCCACAGGCACTGCCGACGCCGCCCCGCCGGAAGGCGACGTCCCCCTGACCGAGGTCCGGAGCTCCTCTGAGATCGAGGTGCCGGAACAGCTCATCGACCAGGTCATCGGGCAGGAACATGCCGTCGAGGTCGTCAGAAAGGCCGCCATCCAGCGCCGCCACGTCCTCATGATCGGCACCCCCGGTACCGGCAAGTCGATGCTTGGAAAGGCGATGGCAGAACTTCTCCCCAAAGAGGAGATGCAGGACATTCTCATCTACCCCAACTCCGAGGACTCCAACGTGCCGATTGTCAGGACCGTTCCCTCGGGCCGGGGCAAGGAGATCGTCGGCGCCCACAAGGCCGAGGCCCGCAAGCGTGCCCAGACGAGAAGCACCCTTATCCTGCTCCTCATCTTCGGCATCATGGGCTACGCCCTCATAATAGGCCAGCTCCTCTTCGGCATCATCGCCTCCGCCTTCATCTTCATGGCGCTCCAGTACTCGCGCCCGAAGGACGAGGCGATGGTCCCGAAGCTCCTCGTCTCGACGAAGCCCGACTCGACCGCACCCTTCATCGACGGGACCGGTTCGCACGCTGGAGCGCTCCTCGGCGATGTTCGGCACGACCCGTTCCAGTCCGGCGGTCTCGAGACGCCCGCCCACGACCGTGTCGAGGCGGGGGCCATTCACAAGGCCCACAAGGGCGTCCTCTTCATCGACGAGATCAATACGCTCACCCCGCACTCCCAGCAGAGCCTGCTCACCGCACTGCAGGAAGGGGAGTTTGCGATCACCGGCCAGTCCGAACGGTCCTCCGGTGCGATGGTCAGGACCGAGGACGTCCCGTGCCGGTTCGTGATGATTGCGGCAGGCAACATGGACGGGGTCCAGGGCATGCACCCGGCACTCCGGTCCCGTATCCGCGGGTACGGGTATGAGGTATACATGTCGGAGACGATGGTTGACACGCCCGAGAACCGGAACAAGTTCGTCCGGTTCATCGCCCAG
>JBFFLM010000205.1:0-3304 GCA_041554835.1 Methanogenium sp. | reverse complement strand
TAAGTCCGACGTGCGACGGCACGTACCCTGCGAGAACCACAAAGAAATCCAGTCCTTTCAGGTCCGCAAGATCGCCCGTATACCCTGCAAAGGGTGCGAGTTCGGCAGTCTTTACCCCGTATTCCCGTACGGTGTTCTCAATGGAACGGATCCTGATGAGATCACTCGATACATCGCCTGCACCGGGAAGTGGCATGCCGATCTTGCACCCTTCATACCCTTCCTCATCTGATTCCACAAAATCTTCGATATGGAAGAGATTGTAGCGGTATAGCTCACGTACGATAGTGTCAAGCTGATCTTTGGACGCTGCAATCAGCAGCCGGCTCATTGTCTGTGCTTTAAACATTGAGCTTCACCTTGAACTGGTCAACGAGCAGTGCAACCGCTTTGTCAAGGTTTTTGTTTGATGCTGCTCTGACAGCGTCTGCCTGGCGTTTACCCTCTTCACGGGTCTCGGCACTCTTCTGTGCCGCAATCGCCTGAGCATCCGCAATCCGCTTGGCTTTGTACTCTTTCGCACCTTCTGTTTCTTTGGCTACCATGTTCTCTGCTTCCACACGGGCGTCGGCAATCATTTTTGCCTTCGCATCGTATGCCGCGGCGATCATGGTCCGCCGTTCTTCTTCAGTCTGTTTGATGCTTTTTAAGACCTCAGTCTTCATCCAACCCTCCTCTCACGGCAATACAATAACTCATGAAGAGGATCGGTATTAACTCTTCTTATTTCCGGCACGAAGCGTAATATTACGGCGAATGCAGGTGCTCGTACAGGATCGGATTCACGCGGATAAAACAACAGAAATATGCGACTTTTTTCAGAAAATAGCGCATAAATTCATTTCTCCCCCATACCCCGCCCGGCCGGTTTTCCACCGTTTTCCCTAAAAAAGGACCATGACAGGATGCATCGGCCGATATGATGAAGAGGGAGTATTTCCAGTCCGCAAAAAAGTGGCCGCACCGGCACCGCATGCCAGCCCCCGAAGGCCCTTCCGGACTACCGGGGCATCCCGCCTTCCCCCCATCCCTGCTTACGGCAGGGGGAGGATCTGCGCGTGGGGGGGAAGCCCCTCCGCCGTCACCCCTTCCCCGGACGCCCGGAAGACGACCCCGTCGAACTCGGGCGACGAGCAGATCACGTCCTGTTCGGGATGGGTCCCGCGGAGGATCGTGCTGTGGGGACGGATGACCGGGCCTGCCGAGATGACCATCCGCAGGCGGCGGGAGCCGGGGTGGCCCTTCGGGAGCACCACAAGCGGTGCATGATAGGTCCGCACCAGTTCGAGGAGCATGCGGGCCTGTTCCACCTCGCCGCCCTCGGGGGCGGAGACGACGATCAGGTCCCCTTCCCGTACGCCCTGGAATACCTCGGCATCGGTGGTCTCGATGGGAAGGGCAAACCGGTCCTTCGCCCGGCCGATCAGAAAAAAGGAGGCGTCCCCCCGTATGAGCAGGAGCCCTGATGCAAGGGGGATGTTCATATCTCGGTCACGTTGTCCGACTGGCACGAGGGGCAGACGGGGTGGCGCCCGACCGCCTCGAAGACTGCGCCACAGTCGTTACAGCGGAATTTCTTTCCTTTGATGCGTTCGTTGAGTTCAACATCCATTGGTCCGCCTACGGAACACATGGTTTCTCACCAAAGGGTGGTAGAACCCACAGAGGTATAAAATGATGGCATCCGTCCCCGGAACCCGGCGGATGCGGGACCGGAGGTGGATGAAACGATCAGATCGTTCGGGGGAAAGACGCCGGAACAAGAGCGGAAGAGCCCGTATGCGCCCGGATACGCACCCTTCCGGCAGGACACCTCAGAGCACCGTCACCGCGTCCACCTTCGCCGGAACCTGCCGGCGCAGATCGAAGGTCACCGCACCGGGCGCCGACAGGGTGAGGGTGAACTCCTCGCCGGGGGCGACGGTCTCCCCGTCGGGAAGGGAGACATAGAGGGTGAAGCGTTCGCCCGCTGCGAGGACGGCATCATCCGCCGCGGAGGCGGGGACGGCCCTGACCACCGCCCAGGTACCGTTCTCCACCGCCTGGTCATCCTGGACGAGGGGGTCGTCCGGCGACGCGGTCATCAGCGTGTCCCCCGTTGCAAGGACGATGGCCGCACGGGAAAAATCGATGGCCCCGCTCCCTTCCGAGGGCATGACGGTGAACCGGACCGCCCCGACCCCGCCGTCCCGTGCCATGCCGTGGACGTCCCCGAAGAGGAGGAGGACGGAGCCCGCCGACCCGACCGCCTCCGCCGTGGCGCCGCCGGCGGTCTCGGAGGTATCGTAGGTCATGGAGAGGACGGCAAACGAGAGTACCGATGCAACGACGACCCCCACGATGAGAAGGATCGCCGCTTCGATGCCGGAGAACCCCTCGTCCCGGTCATATGCTCTTTGTTGTCCCCGCCAACCCCGCATGCAGCACCCTCACCTCCGCCTGTACTGAGTAGAGGTAGCGGGGGAAAGGGCATTAATACAATGGTCGAACGACGGCCCTGACCCGTTTGCACCCGCCGGACCAGCCCCCTTCCCGGTCCGGCCGGCACAAGTGCTAACAGGGATGGTGCCCATACGGGTGATGAACCATGCAGCCCGACGACTTTCTCCTGGAACGCTATCTTGCACAGTATGAATTTTCCGCCCCCCACCTCCTCTGCACCTCCGACTGCGAGGCGATGACGGTCGGCGACCTGCTCGGCCTCTGTTCGGTGCCGGAGCCGGAACTGGCCGACGTATGGCTCGGGTACACCGAGTCCACCGGCGGAGAGCGCCTGCGCCGGGCCATCGCCTCCCTCTATACGACCATCACGCCGGAGAACCTGCTCGCGTTTACCGGCGCACAGGAAGGGATATTCGCCTGCATGAACGTCCTCCTCCGGCCGGGCGACCACGTGATCGTCCAGTTCCCCGCCTACCAGTCGCTCTACGCCGTCGCCCGGGCACTCGGGTGCGAGGTCTCCTTCTGGGATATGTCGGATGCATCGGGAGAGTGGGCCGTCGATATGGAAGAGCTCAGGTCCCTCGTCCGCCCGGCAACGAAGGCCATCGTCATCAACTCCCCCCACAACCCGACGGGCTATAACTTTTCCCGCGATGAACTGGATGACATCATCACCATCGCCGGGGACCACGGCATCTGGCTCTTCTCCGACGAGGTCTACCGCGGCCTCGAGCACGACCCGGCTGGTCTCCTCCCCGCCGTCGCCGACTGCTACGACCGGGGCATCTCGCTCGGGGTGATGTCCAAGGCGTTCGGGCTTGCGGGGCTTCGGATCGGCTGGGTGGCGGCCCGCGACCGTGAC
>JBFFLM010000204.1:0-3304 GCA_041554835.1 Methanogenium sp. | reverse complement strand
GGTGGCATACCCACGTCAGCAGAAAAAATCTGCCGCATCCGGGTCATTCCGACCACCCCGTATGCCTACACCGTACCCATCAGTTTTAATGACGAGGTGCAGGTGACCCAGACGCTGCCGATCACCGTCCGGATGCAGGACAGATACGGCAATGACATCAATAACGAGACGGGGGAGACCGTCGATTTCTGGGTATCCACCACACGCACGGGGTTTGTCGAAGGGGAGGCGATATCCCAGCATGTAAGCGTGCCGTTCAGCGCAGAGGGGGAGTGCGTTGCGACCTTCCAGGCATCAACCATTGCAGGCCCTGCTATCATACTGGTTGACCCGGGACACGGTGCGTATCTCCAGCGCCTCGTTACCATCGATATGGTGGCTGAGCGCATCCCGGCATATGTCACCGCCGACATTACCACAGTCCCTTATTACCCGGTGCCCTATGAATGTCCGGCGGACGGAAGCAGTTACTTCGATATCAGCTATCTGGTACGCGACCAGTACAACAACCCCATCAGCGACTACCAGGTGGACTTCTCGACGACTCTCGGGGAGACAAAGACCATCTTCACCAATGACTACGGTCTTGGCCGACTGGAATACGGCCGCAGGATCGCGCTGGGGAACGTGACGGCTACGGCAGTAGCGGGCAATATAACCCATGAACAGGAGCTCATCTTCACCGGAGGGATGGGAACGGATTTTGCGGTCACCACCAACCCGACCAATCTCCCGAGTGGCGATGTTGACCCCTCGGCACGGATAGCTGTTCAGGCCCGAGTCTTCAATGATTACGGGACCGGTGTCGCAGGGGAGACGGTCACCTTCTGGATCAACACCGGAACTATCTGGAGCTCGAACAACATGACCACAGGGCCCGGCATCTCACTTACAGGCGAGAGTGGGTGGACACTGTCCTCCCTGACAGCGACAACCGGGCCGGACGGATATGCGACCGTCTACTTCAAAGGGGGCTCGTTCCCTATCAGAGGAGATGACAACTTTGATCCCTTCTGCCGCGGAAGCTGCACCATCACCGCAATGTGGAACAGCGAGTCCAAGGTATCACCCCTTGTCACCTGGAGAAACTACCCCTACCTCAGGGTGGAGACCGAGGTCTCGGATGTCCAGGTCGCTCCCGGCGATGAAATAAACGTGACTATCCGCCTCATAGGCGACGGCAATGAACTCCTCAACCACAACCCTATCGATGTAGTCCTGTCCCTGGACAGGGGCGAGGACATGCTCCTTGATGAATCAAAAGGCAGAGACAGAATGTTGGCAGCACGGACGGCGGCCATGTCCCTCGACGACGGAG
The DNA here is from genome assembly GCA_041554835.1 of Methanogenium sp. GTDB lineage: Archaea > Halobacteriota > Methanomicrobia > Methanomicrobiales > Methanomicrobiaceae > Methanovulcanius. The sequence goes on along the minus strand of JBFFLM010000204.1, from coordinate 1,986 downwards.
GGGCGAGTGAAATCGGTCTAACACCCGGATTTGACCGTGTAGCGCTCATAACTTATGGTGATCCATCAATTGATACCAATGTATTTCCCAAAGGAACCGCCAACGTGCTGACAGTACCAACGGGATATAATTGGGCAGGAAATGTTGGAGACGATAATGCGGTACTGAATAGTACGGAGGATCAGAAGTACGTTGCAGACTGGTATGACGGCAATGGAGTTACCAGATATACGGACTATGCAAGCCCCGATTATTTATTCAGCTACGAAAATTTATCAGACTGGACAAATTTCAGAACCACACTCGACTATGTTGTCCCGATCAACCAGCTGAAAACTGGTGAAGCCACCGCACCACTCCGATATGGGTTGAAGGAGTCTGTCGATTACCTCAACGAAAATGCACATTCCGGGGCCATCAAAGCAATTGTCCTTCTGATGCAGAATAACTATTGTTATTATGGGGATCCACTCGCACGTGGAAATGAGTTAACCGTTGATCCAACCGACCATAATATTGCTCAGGGCACGAAGGATTACTACCCATTCGGCTTATCAGCGGAACAGGAGAATATGGCCGTTTATGCCGCTGCAAATAATATAAAAATCTATGTAGTCTTCTATCCGCAAAGCAGTGCAGCCAAGACCCCGGAAGTCGCCGAAGAACTGGCCAATACCACAGGAGGCAAATTCTACTATGCCGGAAACGAGGAACAGCTCACAGCAGCCTTCCAGGAAATCCGGGACAGCCTCCTCCGCGATGCGGGCGTCAACACTCAGGTCAACCTGAACTTTGCCGGCCTTCCTGAGAACTTCACCTACACAGCAAGCGAACTCCTCAGCTACGTACCCGAGACCTACGTTGACTTCTTCAATTGGTCAGAGGACGGGTACACCCCTACCGAGTGGCTTCCAGGCTACCCCCAGTACATTAACCAGACAGACATGTGGACCGGGGCTGACGAGAGCGATCCCGCATCCCTCACCTTTAGCGTTGGCAACGTCACTGTCAAGCAGACCTGGATGACAGAGTTTACCCTCAGGATAAGCGAGTCCATCAACCAGCCGGTCAATTTCAGCCTCTTTGCCGAGGGATCGTATGTGGAGTTTGAAAATCAGGAAGGCAACAAAACTATGGAGTCACTCCCTTCCACCATTATCTCGGTGATCCCGGGCCTAACGGCGGAGGGGCTGATCAATGCGACGGTTGCCATAACCGGCTTCGACGTGACCGACCAGGACCCGAACTTCGTAAACCTTGCATGGGAGATCTCCTACAACGGCGACTACACCATGACTGAGGAGCTCGCCATCAAGGACAAAAACGAACCCGGCCCGACCTGGAAGACGGTGGGCATCTCCACCCTGCCGCCTGAAGGCGTAACGGATTCATCCGCCATCTATATCGCCGACCTCCCGATTGGCGAGTACCAGGCACGCATTCACGTCGCAACGGAGGACGCAGGAACCGATGACGCCTATCTCACCTTCGCAGTCGGCGACGTCAACGACGATGTGTATATCCGGCTAACCTAAAACCCCATTTTTTTCATTCCTTTTCTTCGGTAGTATCCCTTTACCCCCTCTGCCCTTACCGTGTAATGAATCACAGAGCCCGGCCGGTGCCTATATGCCGCCACCTTTATCTATCATATCCCGACCCGACGAGGCGGCCCGTCAGAAATAACCGGATGGAAAAGGCAGGTCGCAAAGCATCATGGAACCTTCCGTCAGACATTGCGGCACGGACCCGGAGGTAGGCAGAAACCACGCCCTTTTCCCCATAAAAAGAGAGACATCCAACCTCCGACTTAGGAGAAATATTCCCCGAACACATCGAAAAATTCAGTAAACTGTTATATACTGCACCAGGTTTTTTCACGAAGGGAAATATCCTTTCCCGCCACCGGCAACTCTTCCCATCCATCGATCACATCCAAAATTAGCCCTTATTGAGCCTAATACAGGATTTCTGCTTATAATAATT
>JBFFLM010000203.1:0-3332 GCA_041554835.1 Methanogenium sp. | reverse complement strand
GTAGCACAGCCGCAAGAAGGGTCGGGTTGCGGGGACCCACCGGGGCATGGAAAAGCCGTACCCCATCGATATCAGCAGAGATTATCAGATTGTCTTCTATGAACACGTAGGAGTAATCCGAATAACTCTTCCATGCAATAAGAGTGGTACTGTTATTTTCGCTATGCAGCTGAGGGAACCGTTGAAAATGGTCTTTTATCCGGTCCCTCGAATCAAGGGTCACCGGCTTAAAATCACTGAGACTGAGCATTTGTTTTCTCCACATCGAGTTTCATCGGAGCGTACTCCTCCATCCGGGAAAATCCGAGTGGATGATAGAAGGCTTCGGTCCCGGGTTCGGCGATGAGTGCAATCCACCCGATCTCCGCTGCAAGGCAGATGCCAATCAGCGAACGGATAATCCCCTTTCCTATCCCTAGCCCCCGATAGCCGGGAAGCACAACGACATCCTGGATGTAGGCGTCCGATATCCCGTCGGAGAGCACTCTTCCCATGCCGACGGCAGACAGGGTCTTTTTGTCAACGGCAACGACAAAGGCATAACTGCCGCGGATGAGATCAGGAATGAGGGCGGTATCGGCATCCTCATCCCACCAGCCGCCGGCACGGTAGAGAGCAAGAATTTCCCCGGTATCCCATGACGAAACACGCCTGTAGGAGATTTCCGGAAGAATTGTCATTTTTTCACCAGCGGGAATACCCATAACATACGGTATGGGTCAATAAAAATTTTTGTGATTGTATATAAGAGGGGTGTCAGCACACACGCGGGACCGGGTCGCCTACCGGTGCCTCGATGAACCGTTCGCCACCGATGACCGTTTCCATGATAACAGAGCTGCCTTCGACGACGTAGCCGATAATTGCCGCATCCTTCCCGTACTTCGTCGTCCGGATTGCCGCAAGGATGGCGTCCGCCTCGTCTTTTGGCACCCCCATGATGACCTTGCCTTCGTTGGCTACATCCAGCGGGTTGATGCCGAGCAGTTCGGATGCGCTCCGGACATTCCGACGAATGGGGAGGGCTTCCTCTTCGATTCGCACCTGCACAGAGGATTTTTCGGCCATCTCGTTGATGGCATTCGAAAAGCCTCCCCTCGTCGGATCCTTCATGGCATGAATGGTTCCGGCCCCCATTGCCGCCTCGACAAGCGGCCACATCGGCGCCACGTCTGAGACGATCTGATCACCGAGATCAAATCCCTCCCTGAATGCCATAATCGCAAGGCCATGATCCCCCAGCGTGCCGCTTGCAATGATGACATCTCCCGGCACAAGGCCGTTGTCGCGGACCGGCCGTTCCGTCACCCCGATGCCCGAGGTGTTGATCGCAATCCCGTCCAGCGACCCGTGCTCAAGGACCTTGGTGTCACCCGTCACGAGGGCGGCGCCACTCTCGCTAAGAGCCGCATCCATCGATGCAACGATACGTTCCAGGACAGGAATGTCAAAGCCCTCCTCAATGAGCATCCCGCAGGAGAGGGCAATCGGCCGTGCCCCCATCATCGCAAGGTCATTGACGGTCCCGCATACCGCAATGCGCCCGATATCCCCACCGGGGAAGAAGAGCGGCTTTACCACATGGGAATCGGTGGTGAATACGATCTGCTCGTTTCCTATCGGGATGACAGCCCCGTCATCGAGCGATTCCAGACCGATGCCGCCTGCGTTGTTGTTCGTATACCGTGTCAGCGTCGCCCCAAGAAGTTCGGAAAAGACGGCGCCTCCTGCGCCGTGCATCATATTGACTTTCATTCGTCATCAACTTCGATTTCAATGTTGGTCACAAGTATTTCGCGCCCCTCGACAATCTCCGGCATATTGCCGCACTGTGGACAGACATACTTTTCAGAGCCGGTATACCCGCACCTGCACTTCGAGCGGACGGGAACGGTTTTTGCGGCAAGTTTCGCCCCTTTGAACAGCGGATCCTCTTCACAGAGGGCTCCAAAAAGAAATTCGACCTGTTCGGGGTTGATCATGCTGATCTCCCCCACGTCGACATGGACGACCTTTACCAAAGTGGCCCCGTTATCGGCCGCCGCACGCTTTGCCGTTGCATAGATATCATATGCAACAGTGTACTCGTGCATTATTCCTCCATCGCCGCATAGACTTCGGCGAAGATCTTTCTGGTTTCGAGGGCTTCTTCACGCGAGAGTTTCTGGATGGCAAACCCCACATGAACAAGGACGAATTCTCCCACCTCAACATCGACGAGATCAAGGCGGACCTCCTGCCGGAGATCCCCGTAATCGACTACACCGATATTGCCTTCTTTGATTTCGAGCACTTCTGCCGGTACTGCGATGCACATTGTTCAGGTCCCTCCCCGCCCTTTATGGATGAGTACGGGGAAAATTGAATTTGACGCCGGGAAGGAGATTTGAACTCCTGAGGTGCCAAGCACCAGTGGCTTTCAAGGCCACCGCCTTCCCAGACTAGACTATCCCGGCTCGTTACGTACTTTGCTGTTTCTGGTTAAAAAAGTGGTGTTATTTCCTATAGAGAAGGTATCCGAGGATAATAAGGGCGGCAAGAGGAACGCATACCGGCACCGGGGTTTCTTCCGCCGCGCCGCCGGGAACTGGGTCATTGAACTGCACCGCCGTGCCCGACGACGCGGTAATGGAATCGGCGTTCGTCGCGGTGACCGTTATTATCCCTTCATCATCGGCAGACACCGGATGTGCCTTCAGGTAGACCGTACCGCCCGCCGTGGTGATGGAGAAAGTCTCGGCCGACACACTGCCCGTCTCGTCCACCTTCACCGCGGCACCGCTCTCATCGATGTAATAGAGCCTCCAGTCGATTCCGGTCGAAGACGTGACCGTCAGGATCCCTGGTCTGGCATCGATCTCAAAATAGGCAGGAGCGTCACGGGAGGCGTGGGCGCTTGCGGAGACCTGTTTTCCCGTACCCGGCGTGGATGTCGGCTGCATCGCCGTCGTTTCCGGGGTTGGGGTTGTGGCCGCAGCCTCGAGAACGAACGTCACCTGGGTGATATAGCGTTCCTCGTTGTTTTTGAAGTCGGAGAACCGGACGGAGTACCGGCCGGGGCTCTCCACCGGAACGGACTCCGAGAAATACCCGCCCTCATCGGTCCTGATATAGAGGGGGCCGTAGACATCGTCCCCGTTTGCGTTCGCTGCAACGATCTGGAGTCCCGGGGGCGCTTCTTCGGTCGTCACCCTGCCGGCAACATCGATATAGCCCCGGTAGGTCTGGGTGGAGGGCGAGGATATGGCAATTTCACCGGACCGGTCGATGACCTTGAAGACGACGAGGGAATCCGAGGATGAACTGTAAGGATAGTTCATGGTATCCTCGTG